>DJFP01000067.1:38734-43429 GCA_002432565.1 Flavobacteriales bacterium UBA5869 | reverse complement strand
ATCTCCGACAGCCATATATTTTCCGTTAGTGAAAGTAAGGGTTGTAATACTGTCGAAAACCCCATTTCCCTGGCCGTGCCAGATATAAATTCCGGTTAAATTAATGTATGCGATGTCCAGATTCCCGTCATTGTTGAAATCAGCGCTTCGGATGTCCTGTGTTTGAAGACCGGTCGTTCCATAACCAACTGAAGGACCAAATTTTCCGTTTCCTAATCCCTTTTGAAAGGAAAATCGTTTGGTTGCCGAAGCTGATGTGACATAATTGGAGCTGACAATGTCCAGAACTCCGTCACTATCAAAGTCGCCTTTGACCATTCCGCGGCTTGCGGTAAAGGTTTTACGAATGGAAATATCATTCCTCGAACTGAAACAGGCGTTGGAGACCTGGGACCAATTCGTAAGAGCTATCATGGAGAATGATAGGAGAATAAGTAGTTTTTTCATATACGTTTAGTCAAGGTAACGGAAGTGTATTAGTTTCTACCTGACGAAGATAGTTATTTTTCTAACAAATTTGCAACGCTCGTTTGCGAATAACAGGATTTGCTAAATCGAATTATCCTCGGAATATTAGTTTTCAGTATGGTTTGAACGAAAAAAAAATCAAAAGGTTGTATTTTTGTTAAAAAACAAACAAAATTAATTGATAATTCAATTAAAACAAACTATTCCTTATTTTCGCCCTCTATGCAAGACAAAATTACTTTTCAGTTTGTAAGTGAGCCTACGGATGTGAATTTTGGGGGAAAGGTTCACGGTGGGGCGGTAATGAAATGGATCGACCAGGCTGCATATGCCTGCGCTTCAACCTGGTCGGAAGGTTACTGCGTAACGGTTTACGTAGGTGGCATCCGATTTTTTAAACCCATTCATATCGGGAGTTTGGTGAAGATCCAGGCTCGCGTTATTTATACCGGAAAATCGAGTATTCATATCGGTGTGGATGTTTTTTCCCGCAAAATGAGCGAAGCCAAATTCGAAAAGACGACCCATTGTGTGATCGTCTTTGTTTCTGTGGATGAACAGGGGAATCCGAAACCAACGAATCAGTGGATTCCGAATACCGAACGTGAAATGCAGCTGCAACAATATGCTAAACGACTCATGGAACTTCGAAAGGATATCGAGGTGGAAATGGGACCGCATTTAAAAGATCTTTTTTGACCTGTAGGGGTGCGATTAATCGCGCCCCTACAGGTTGTTATGACTGCTGTATAAACGTTTTGTATTTCTTCCCGGTCCAGTAAATGACCAAACTATTTGTGTCTGTCCGGATTAGTTGAATAGCCGGAAGTTTTAAAGTGATCTTTTTCTTGTTGCCGTCATTCATAATGTATTTGTTGCGGTAGATAAACCAGCGTTTTGTCCAGGAAAGCGAAGTTCCCATGTCGGTAGCTGTTCCGCAGCCAATTACGTAAACGAGGTTTTTGACATTGTTGATAATCATAACACCTCTTGTTTTGTCGATTTTGTTCTCTACAAAGAAGGCAATATCAACTTGCCCGTCTCCGGAGAAATCAGCCTCAAAATAAAAGGGATTGAACTCCGTCAGAATCTGGTGCTTTTGAGCCATTTCTGATTTTTCTAAAATGGGTTTTACCCATGCCGGAATGTTGTTATTGATTAAGAGAGTATCTGTTTCACCGAACGAAACTGGAGCGAGCATAAGTGCCCAGATCATTAAGCTGAAAGGTATGAGCGTTTTCATAAATTGAGATTAGAGTTTATCGAATCTAACTCTTTTGAAAACCGGATTTTTAACAAAAACCTGAACGGTCATACCTGTTTAGCAAACGGATTCTATTTAGCTGTTAATTGCTACCCGGGATATTCAATTGATATGGGAATTCGTTGCTGTTCAATGTCTGTTGGATAACCATCAGGGAAAGTTCCATCAATTCATTGTTTTTAAAGATAATACCGTCAGCTCCCGCATCCAGGCAGGAGCGCAGTATGAATGAATTGTTCTCGTCGGTGACAATATAAACTTTCGCCAAAGAAGTTTTCTTTTTGATCTTGTCCATGATGTCCAGACCGGTGAGGTTTGCTCCCAGGTTGTAATCCAGGAATATAATGGAATGGATGCCCGGCAAGTCGGATAGAAATGCCCTGGAATCCGTATATGTACTGATCTTGAAATGATTTTGGTGCATGGCATATGCCGTAAGCAGTTCGCGTTCCAGCTGCAGTTTGTAGAGTGTCGTATAAAATGGATTGTCGTCCAGTACCTGAATACGTAATCCGAAGAATGGCTGCTTTTCCATGACGTTTGTTTTTGTTTGTAAAATGGGCGCTTTCCTGCTGTTCAATCTATTTTCCGCGCTGAGTGATCTATATGGACTATGATTTCCTCACGGTTGAATGTTTTAGCAGTTCAACATCCGATTCTTTCGAAATTTCGTACCGTATTCCGTAAACAAATGTTAAAGCCTTTGTGGGGACTGGGATAGGGAAGGATAGCAGGGTGTGCCAAAAAAGGAAGTTGTTTTCAAAATGAAAAAACGTATTTTCATTTTGGGAAAGCATGGTTCTGTTTGGAAAATAGTATTCTCACTCTTTAAGATTCAATGGATTCGGTAAATGTTATGCCGAATAGCAAACAATACCAATCCTGCGGTGTTTTTGCAGCCGATTTTAAGTAATAAATTATTTCGGTGGCCATTAACGGTACTTTCGCTGATGAATAATTTTTGGGAGATTTCCAGGCTCGTGTTTTCCTGGCAGATGAGTTCGAGCACTTCTCTTTCCCGGCGCGTAATATCCATTTCTCCCAGCACCACTTTTTGTTTTTTTCCGTGCATAAAATGATGCATGGCCTTGATGGTTTGCTCGTTAAAATAGTAATCGTTTGCCACAACCGCCCGAATTGCTTTTTCCACTTCACTGAAGTCAGCATTCTTGGCCAGGTATGCATTTGCCCCGGCTTCAACCATGGCTTGAATGTATCTTTCTTCTTCGTGTATGGTAAGTATAATATTTCTGACGTCAGGGTGTTTTTCCCGCATGATCTTCATGGTTTCCAATCCGTTCAATACCGGCATATTAATATCAATCAGGGCTGCGTGAATAGTTTCCGGGCAAGTATCGAGCTGTTGAAGCAGATCTTCGCCGTTGCTGCATTCCAATACAACCCTTAAATCAGTTACTGCATTTAACAATGATATAATTCCCTTGCGGAAAAGTACCTGGTCTTCTGCTATAGCAATGTTAATCATCATTCTTTTGTTTGATTGGAAGGTAAACTTATTTCGCAATAGAATCCCTGGCCAGGAGAAGAACTAAAATGCACATTTCCATCAAGTGCGAGAACACGGCTTTCGATGTTTTTAATACCGATGCCTCTTTTTATGTTCTTGTCACTTAAATCTACACCAATTCCGTTATCACTATAATTCAGATGTAAAAGGGTTTTTGAACCGCGGCAACTGATTGTTACCGATCCGGCCTTTGCGTACTTTAAAGTATTGTTAAGCAATTCCTGGATGATCCGATAGGCGGCTAAAGATACCATTGGATCCATTTCCTCGGGTACATCTTCGAATTCATAGTGAATTTCAATTCCGGATGCATTTGAAACCGATTCCGTGTAATTGCTTAGGGTTTGGTCGAGGCCCAGTAATTCCAATTCAAAGGGGATAATGGCATGTGAAATACGCCGAACACTGTTTATGCCGGTTTGAATAAGCAGCTTACTTTGTTGAAGGGTTTCTTTATTTTTTTCAACTTCCGGATTTAATTGCTGAATGGAAAGAGAAAGCGTAGAAAAAATTCCGCCCAGTTCATCATGAACATCCCGTGCAATGCGTAAACGTTCTTCCTCAGCTGATTGGATATTGCTGCTCAGTAATTCTTTCCGGTGTTCAGCCTCCATTCGAAATAACTCTTCCTGCTTTTTTAACAGGTTTTTCTGATAACGGATAAAAAATAAAATGGCTCCGCAGGCTATCAGAAAAAATGCAGCCATTGTTATAATTATGCCGTAATAAAAGTCTATTTCCTGCTGTTTTTCCAAAATCCAGTGAATATAAATAGGTAAAGAATAATTAATAAAAGGGTATGCAATGTCCATATATTCATTAACAAAGACTGTCCCAGGTAATTGATGTAATTNNAGCAATTTGTTCGGGGGAAACCACTTTACTTTCAATGGTCAGTGAACGTATAAACCAATGAACGGAACAGCCAATGAAGATAAAAGCCTCCAATGAGCGGGTGTAAATATTAAAGCTGTGGAGGTTTTCAAGGACAAAGGCATCCAAAAGGGAGAACGACAGGAACAAAGCCAGTACCAGGTAAAACCAAAAACGTGGAAGAAACGGTTTGCTTTGGAAAGAATAATATGTGAACAATAATAGGAATTCAAGAAGGGTAAAAACGTGCAGCAATGGCAGGTTGTTGATGCTTTTTTTCCATAACAATAAAGATACTGCCTGCGTTACCACCGACAGAACCAGGTACCAGGTAATTATTTTCAATTCCTTGCTTAAGCGATTGTATCGGACAACAGCCAGTATAAAAGGAGCGATAATAATCCAGGGACCATAATTAAATAAAAACGCTTTTAGCTCCATTCAACCTGAAATCCTAGTCTTTCTTGGTTGGACAGGTAGGGGGACAAGGATAACTGAAATCATAAATGGCTGAATAATCTACGATCTTGCCATGTACCTCTTCAGGGATTCTGTTCAGCAG
>DJFP01000067.1:12579-38680 GCA_002432565.1 Flavobacteriales bacterium UBA5869 | reverse complement strand
GGGGGAAATGAACCTTCAAAATTTTTTGGAACGAGGATGTAATTTTCATTTTGCCAGCGATTAATTCTGGTATCGGCTTCAGGAACAGATATACGAAAATGTTCAGTTGAATCGTGGAGTTGTGGGTTCATAAAATGTGTTTTTAGTATTTGACATCAAATATAAATACTTGTGCCGAATTTATCAGTATAAATAAGTTATCAAAATAATCAGACCTCTAAACCTAAAAACCAGATAAAAATACCTGTTTTTTTAAACCGGTATTTCTGTGTAAAGAATTCCCATCTTATTGCTCTTACTTTGTCTTGTTCAGTAAGTGTTGCAACCTTATAGCAGTGGAGCTGGACCACTCAAAAAAACAGACTGTTCCTGTTCAGTCAACTCAAACAGGAGGCGGAACCCGAAAAGCCTCATGAGTAAGGAAATTTAAACTACCCATTATGGCACAAATTTTTGTCGCAATTACAGTCGACGCAATTACACTCGCACAAAGTAAACCGGGAGGTTCGTGGAATGCTCCAATTAGCTTAGGAAGCTACAGTTCTTCTGATGTTTACGTAGAAATGATGGCACAGGGAAGTGCTGTTGTCAATGACCAGGGAGGATCAGAATTAACTATTTCTGCTAATGTCGGGGATGAAATTGTCTTCACTATTTCAGCTCCCGGAGCAGGTCAAAATTATTACCCGGTGCTTTACAACACGGCATTAAGTAATGCCAACGTAAGAAGTTTAGGTCCGAACACGGCGGAATGGACAAACTACTGCCTCCAATCCGGAGGATCAGGAAGTCAACCGCAATTTGCCAATAAAATTCCTTCCGGGTATCCGAATGCCGGTAGCCCGAATACATTTATTTGTGCGCAATGGCTGTTCCAGGTTAACGGTGCAGGATCGACACAATACAACATGTCTTTTGCAGTATTAAACACCCAAACCGGAGCTGTCATCGGCTACTATCTTTGGGATCCGTTCATTAACGTTAATAACTAATTGACCGGAAATATAATGAATAACCGGCCCTTACTTTTTGTCAGGGTCGGTTTCACAACAAAACCATAGGACTAAAAAATGATAGCTTTATGTCAGCAACTACACTTAATACAATTACTCTAAAAAATGGTACTTCCCTGGATACTTCTAAGTATACTGTTTGGGTTGCCGGATTTATCCAGCAGTCAGACGCTTACATGTATCTGAATACGGACGGGAATTTTACGGCAACCACCGGCAATTATATCAATATCAATGATGGATTGACGGTCAATGTACCGAATGTAACAAACCTGGGAAACAACCGCCTGGTATTCCTGGTTACGGAAATTACAACTACACCTGCGGCGCTTTCACCGACCACCGGGTATACGGCCTATCCGTTTAATGCCGCCCCGGGAGTTTGCCCTCCGGGTCCTTACGACATTTTTGAGTTTGGTCCCAATGCCCAGTACGATGTATCTGCGGTAGATTCCTTCGGATTGAATCTTTCCTTTACGGTAGCGAACGATTCACTGGTTTATGGAGCGATTCCGGCTATTTCGCGTCCGGAGATTGCAGCAGCTTTTAATACGTTTACCGGTTCAGATCCGCTGGGAAGTGCATTCGCGCAATTATTGTATACCAGTCCGACAGGTACCGGTTATCCTGATTTGATCATGAGTCAGTTTTCTGCAATTGTTTCACCCAAAGACTGGCTGGCAATTAACACTAATGCCAGTGGACTAAGCGGTTATTGGACGAACACCATCAATGACTTTTTTACAAAGGGAAATCAACTAAATCTTTACCTGAACGCTGCCACAGTGGGTACTTATTCGGGTACAAGTGACGGAACAAAATTTACGCTTAACGGACCAAACAAATTAACAGTAACTATTCCGGTAAGTGATTTTGCCGGTGATCAGGGATTTATGCAGGCTGTTCGTGGTATCAAAACAGGAGAAAATCAAGATGAGTACTATGCTTTCAGCCAAATAGAAGCCGCCATTTTCCAGGCCATTTCACGCGGAGTGTTGTTGGACGGAGTTGTAGGTGAGGGGGGAAGTATTTCTGATGGTTATACCTCTACAGCATGGACGAACATTCAAAACTGGTACACGAATCACAACAATACATACAACCAGGAACCGAGCGTTTATGATGCATACGCCAAGTTTTTCCACTGTGCAAAAAATCATGGAGGAATAATCATGGGTCCTAACTCCGATAAAACCCTGGGAATGGCTTATGGATTCAGCCTGGATGAAAATCCGAATGTAGGAAGCTGGTCGGGAGGAAATAATGTGCCGTCCAAAACCAACTACTCTGTGGGATCAGGACAGGATGTAACACTTACCATCGGAAGGTGGATTCCGGCCATGTAAATTCAGTTGTCACAGATGCTTTAAAACTATTGAAAACAGAAGAAGGCGAATTACGGGAGTAGTTCGCTTTTTTATTAATCGGAGTGAACTCGTCAGTGATTTGTTTAAATGACTGATCTGTGGAATTTGGCTTACCCTCTCCTTGAATCCCCTCTGACGGAGTCTGACACTTGTAAGAGTTGTCTGACCTCGAATGGGGAAATAGAATTCAAGCTTCGAACACGGATCCTGCTCTCCGTTCTCATTCTCACTCTGAAGAAAAAAGCATCTTGGAAATCGGGCAGAATGAGAAATAGACCGCGTTCGTTAAAGCTACAGCGGTAGCGAAACGGGAATGATGTAAAAAGAAAAAAGCATCACTCTCGCGATGCTTTTTTCTTTTTGTGATCCCGCTGGGATTCGAACCCAGGACCCATACATTAAAAGTGTATTGCTCTACCAGCTGAGCTACGGAATCTTGTTATTTTTACTTCATCACTCATTCGTGATTGCGGGTGCAAAGATAGATATCTTTTGTGTTTATGCAAGGGTTTTGAGCAAAAAAAAAGAAAAAAAATGAAGCGAATTTTCTAACGTCCTGAATCTAAGGGGTAAGTTGGTAGAAATTTTTTAATGGGAATTTGTTCCGGATAGGGGATTTCTTAATGCAGAGGGTATGTGTTATATGATAGAAAACAAGATAGAAACAAAAAGTGCAAGATAGATCTTATCCTGCGCAACTGTGTGTCAAATTATAATTTGCTATAATGCATCACTGTCTATGGTTAACCTGGTAATCCTCCAAAATCACCAGTACCTCGAAAAATACTTTCCCCCCTAAGCAGAAAATTACCTTGAACAATTACACAGCTTCCGAGGTAAACAAAAAACATGGACAAAAAATATCCCGAACGATAAGGTGATTCTATTGCAAGATATAAAATAACATGAAAGATCAAGCCTATTAGGCAATATAGCAAACTTACAAGTCGGAGCTTTTTAATTGAAGCCTTTGTTTCTGCAATTTTCTCTTTAGAGCTTTTTTTATTCACGGATTTGAGTTTCTTAATAAACTTGCCTTGAATTAAAGAGATAATAGTAAGGTATATACCTACTGATATAAAAAGCACTATCGTTTCAATCTCTGTACTCAGGAAAGTGTAACTCATAATCTATTAAAATAACTAAATAGTTTGATATTAATCTAATCTATCGGAACTTTTGTTGATTTCCGAACAAGTTACTCCGTATTTTAGTGTAAATCACATAAGAAAAACTGAAATGAATTGTAAAAAATCATAGCTGTGCTACTACTTATGAAAAGTATCAAAAGTCAATACCTTTCTAAAGGTATTGACTTAATGAAGTTTAATACTGTGTCATTGTTATTTTTAATCTTTGCGTGTTCTCCTCTGTTAGTCCTAATTTTTTAACTTGTTCATTTGATAAAGGCACCGCTTTCCCATCCAATTTCCTATAAAATCCGTAAACACTTCCCAATCCATCACCATGGTCTGCTTTTTCCCAATAGTACTGTCCGTCCTTGATGTCTTTAAACTCAACTTCTCCGAAGGTCTTCTCGGGAATCAATACTTCCCAACCGGAGTCGTCCTTTTCTAAAAACTCATAATATTTACTCATACCTGAGTGATCATTAGGAGGTATGCTTGTCTTGCTTGAACCCGAGGATATTTTAGTTCTGTTCCATTCATCAAAAGCTTTTTTGAATTCTTTTTTCTCCTCTTCGGTCATAGTTGCCCAGAACTCTTCAAGCAATTTGATGTCTTCTATTCTTTCATGGACATATTTATAACCTCTTCTATACCAAAGCTGATAATAGTGATCCCAAGCGTCCTTTTCGTATACTTTTTCTGTGCTCCATGGTTCTCTCGGATTATCCTCTTCAGAAAACTCATATACATGTAAAACTCCTCCTCCTCTCGGCCCCCACTCGGCTTTGGCACTTGCTGAAGGCTTTAAACCAAGCGATTTAAGATATGCAGCATAAGACATTTTAACCTCACCGTAGTTCCATGTATTTAATTTCGGATCAAATAATCTTCTGTGAATGACTACTGTCTTCTCCAAACCTTCTAATTCAACAGCATTTATTACAGTATTTTCACTAAATGCGTAAACTGAATTATGAGGATAATCGCCAGCAAGAGGGTCTACAGTAAAGAATCGTCCTATTCGTGGATCGTGCATGCGGTATTCATAATTCAATGAGTAACCCTGTCCTTTGATTTCGTTATCCATCTCTTGTGCCTGGAATCCATAACGGTAATCTTCTCCGCCATATCTTCCTTTCTGTTGAGTTCCAAACGGATCATAATCTGAGTAAGTTAGTACAGTGGAAATATAATAATCTGTAATTTTATCCGGGGTAGAAGAGGTCTTTGCTCCCGTACTCAGGTTATATATACCATCATCAACTCCCCACTTACGATCAGAAATAGTTGCAAGAACATTTCCCAAATGATTGCTTAATTCATAACGTTTTGCCCCAAAAATATCAGACCCTTTCGACAAACCATAACCAAATTGTTTTGCCATATGAGAGCCTGTAGTAAGAGCGTTATTTAGAGTAACTGATACAGTGGTTCCTGTATAAACGGATAAAGTCTGATTTAACCAGTTGCCAGGTTGACCGAAATTGAACTCGATATAAATTGTTCCACTTGGATTTTTGTCATACCATAAACTTGCACTTACATCTGTAGTCACTGTTTTGTTATTAATTGCTGCCAGTAATCCCGAAACATTCGCATCCAAACTAGATGCCGTATTCCATTGAAACGGATCGTTCAAAATAGTACTTCCAACACGATATTGAACGTACATTGTTCCAGATGCGGTATAGGTAGTAAGAGTTGTAGCAACAATTGCAGAAGCTCTATTATCCGAACTGGTATAAGATACATTCGAACTGGTATTCATCGTTTGATCTGCAATTTGAGTTCCTAATCTGGATGTGCCATACAAATAAAAATCTTCCAGCATCATTGCAGTGGTATTCAGTCCAGTTGAAGCAAAAGTAGTTGCGACATCTCCTGTTTGAGTATATGTTGCCAATAAGTTTCCTTGTACATCCAAAGCATAGTATGTAGTTTTAATTCCAGCGGAATTAATAGTTCCATTAGCATTCTTTGGTTTCACAATTTTGACAATACGTTGTCCCATTGCATTATAGCGAAATTCCAAATCTGGCTTTATACTGGTAGAAGCCCTAATTATTTTAGACACTTTATTCCTTGCACTCCATTCAATGGTTTCGATTTGTTCTTGTTTGTCTTTAATCAAACGACCTAAAGCATCATAGACATAATTATTTCCCAGTGTAGGGTGGTTGATATTTGCACCGGTAACTAATGATCCCATGTCATCAATATCATCAGTAAAGGTTCCTGAAGCAACTGCATCATCCAAATGGTACAAACGGTTTTCGACCAATTCTGTTCCTGACATATTATAGCCATAAGTTAGCTGATCAATCCAGTTACCGGCATCATTTCTACGATTAAAGGTCATCATATTTCCATTCAGGTCATAAGTGTAAGAACTAAAATGAGCGCTTGTTGCAGTTGCTCCTGTCCAGGCATTATCCGCAACTTGATTGATTGCGGTATAGGTCTGTGCCTCTTTTATTCTTTGTAATTGATCGTATTTGTAGACGCGAACAACATTACCTAATAGATTATTATCAGATTTTCTTATGGAAGTTAACATTGCACGAATATTTCCGTTGTATAAATTAGCAGTAGCTGCAGTACCTGGTAAAAACGCCCCTTCTGAAGTTGCCAACCAATTAGTGGTTGCGGATGGTGTTACTATCGGCTTATAATCAATCTCAGTGCCATAATTGAAATAGGTCAAACTATAACCCATTGCATCTTGTGCCACGTACTTGTCTTTATGATTTTGTGTGCCTCCATCTTTTCCCATATCTCTCGTCGCAACCAGCGAATTGCTGTTTACACCCTTTATCCATCCTTGTAGGGTATATGCGTAGTCAAGTCCCTGAACCTTATCCTCTCCAAGCTCAGTTCTTGCCAGAGGTCCATGAAGATAATAATAGTACTGTGCATCCATATCCCATTTAATCCCATCTGTTGAAGTTCTAACAAACAAAAGGCGATTATCATCGTCATATGAATAATTATGCATGAATTGATCCTGTTTATCTTTTTGGTAGGTTATGCGATTAATTTTCTTTGAATACACACCATATTCATAATCTATTGTTTTATAACGGTTATTGGCCCCCATTAATGGGAAGTCAGTCAATAATTGCTTTACGTTTCCATGAATATCGTAATTATAGAAGAGAGCATGATCGTAAGATGCGACTGTTCCTTTATAAGTGTCGTATGTTAAAATTACAGCAATTCGGTTATTTAAATCTCTCGGATTCCAACCTAGGGCGGTATTCAGCGTCACTATCTGCTTGTGGAAAATTGTTTTAACAACCTCATAGGTTGGTGCACCGGCAGTAGCTATTGGATAAGTATTATCATTAGAATTATTTAATGCTGTGGTTAAATTGACCGGGGTAAAAACTCCAATTTCAATAACTCTTCCTAAATCGTCAAATTTCGTATAACTATATTTGTTAGCGGCTAATTGCTGTGCTGTCTGTGAATAACGAGGCTGCTGTGCTTTATTAAACCAAACTTGGGTGATTCCAGCATCTGGGCTGTTAGTTTTATATTCCTGATTCATTGAATTGTAGCTATGAATCGTTTTCAGACGATGAGTCGGTTGTGTTGTCCCATCCCAAACGCCTTGTGCATTGAAACCGGATGCAGCAGTTATGTGAACTCCCGCCGGAGGAACTGTTTGAACCAAATTTCCTGATTGATCATAATAGTACAAAGTATAATTGTACTCACACTTCCCATATGTAATAGAGAATTGCTCGTTCAAACTTGTTCCGAAACAACTGGATGAGAATGATTGAGTTAATCCGTTGATGAAGTCTTCGTATGCCTGAGCATATTGCAGGTTTGCAAGTGTTGTTGCTTCTGCTAAGATATCATCGATACAGTCGTCTTGCCAGTCCTCCAATGAGAAGTCATCATTATATTCATCCAAATTCGGTGGACAGTATTTATAGGAGATATCATTATAACCTAAAATCTTATCCATACTGTATCCTCTCCAACTTGTGCTGGAAGATCCGCGCAGGTAGAAATTGTCAATCGTGTAATACGCATGCGTTCCGTCCAGTAAATTTACCTGGATATTAAAAGTTACGTTCATGCCACTGATAGTATAATCCAGAACTTGTATGGAGGCTAGTTGATTGATGGAGTAAACGGCTAATGTTGTTGAGCCCATCATTAAACGAACCTGAGTATTTGCCAGCCAGTTCGCGTAACTGAATTCTGTTGCAGCTCCGGGAATTGCATAAATCTCAGGAGAAGTGAAGAATGGCGTGTAATGCAATGTAGCCGGACTGATGTCTGCACTTAAACTAGTGAGTAATGCAACTCTGGAATTATTTAACGGGCCTAGAACAGGCACATCTGTATAAGTAATTGTAGTGGCATTTTCACAGGTATCGTCTTCTGCAATAGAAGTCAGAGAGAATGTACAGGAAGCCGAAGTTAAAATTCCCTGAACTGCTGTTAAATAGGAGTTACCATCCAGGATGTCACTCATTTGAATTGCTCCGAACATGTTGGATGCTCCATCACAATCACTCAAGCAATAACTTTGCAACTGATTTTGAATGTTATTCAATTGCGTAGTTGTAAGGTTGTCACATTCGTTAGCAATAGCGCTCATCCAGATAGCGGTATTGTTGGCGCAAATTTCTCCACAATCGGAATCCATAGCCCCCAAATAGTCCAAAGCTGGATTTGCTCCTGGCGTGTTGATTTGCGGATCAACAAAGTTGGCATTCGGATTATCAATGTAAGCACAAGTAGGAGAATAGTTTAACTCGATGAATTTTTCACGCTCTCCCAAATAAATGGAACGTACATACATCCAGATTCGGTTATCCAAAGCTGTACCCGTTAAAGCGACCCCGTTTGCATCCTGGAACAGGTTAGGGTAGGAGGTATACATGGTTGTTGTGACGTAATCATATACGCTTCCTCCGGTACCCTGGAAGTTGTTATTCAGGTTGGATAAGAATGAACTGAATCCGGATGAATAAAGCGGATGACCGGAAATCGGATCATTGGAAACAACCAGGTCGCCAGAACCATTGATATAAATAGGTTGAGCTCCAGCCAGAGTCGTCACATTATTAATGGTATAAATGTAGCCCTTAAGCGATGAAAGCGTGACACATTTTTCGTAATGGCAGTATTCCGGGTGACTGGCAATCAGGTCGTGATTCTGCCCCCAGCTTGTTTCCCAGTTTGCTTCCAGGTCTGCTATACTTGTGGGGTTAAAGTTCCCAGATCCATCTTCTTTCGGATAGTTTCGGTCCCAATTGGCAGCATTTGCTCTCCACACAGCATCGGTTTCGAATACCCATCCTCCTGGCGAAACATCTGTACTTAATACATTTAATAACATATCACATTGAGCTTCGTCATTTGAAACTTCATCCATGATATCTCCGGTATTGGATGCGTCAGCACATTTACTGTTGATACAGTTGGTCAAATCCAATTGCTGTTGAGTCGTAAATGCACTGGATGGACCTGTTACAGGTAATCCCAGATCTTCCCGGCATTCCTGCTCATAGAAAGAAGCACAATCAAATCCACATCCTGTTGTAACTACATTTGAGAGGTAGCTATCCAGGTAATCATTTAAATCGGGAGCTCCCGGAAGTGTAGAAGCATAAGTACCAATGTAATTGGCCACTGCTTGTTGGTCTACGCGCAGTATTTTTTGAATGCGGTATTCTCCCTGCTGAGTTAATGTAAGTGTCTTTGTTACAACAGCTAATGCCGGATCAAAATTCGGTGAAGCACAGTTCAACTGGTCTGCTGAGTAACGTTCACGAATACGATCTAATGGGGATCCAGGAACTGTTTGAGATGTATATCCTAAATTGACTAAGGCCCCACTTGGATCATACACTCGGATTTCCAATTCATAAAAACATGATGCACAGCTAGTTCCAAAATACTGTCCAATGGAGTTGATTCCCCCATTTACCAAATCGTAAGTCAGAGTAATGGAATTGGTACCCAGATTCAAATGAGTATAATCCACCACACTTTGCATGTTCCCATTATTGTCTGTTGTAATCAGGTTCATGGGCATCAAACTAGAAACCGTAGTAACCGGAGTTCCTGCAGGATTATTATCTAGTGGCAATAAATTTGTTGGTGAGCCGTTCATCATTCCAGTGGCAATTGTATGCCCCTTTTGATCGGAATAAATTACTGTGGCCTGGCCATTTGGATCTATTTGAACCTGCTTTTCATAATGGGATAAATTTCCTACATTGGAACCGAATAATTCACGCAAATCGCGATCTGTCGGTTTAATATAGTAATAATAAGTTTCATGTCCTCCGCCTAATCGGTGTGTTAAACCTACTTCTGAACTAACTTTTGGACGACCTAAATTATCATTACTCATGATAACCTGTTCATAGGGGTATCCTTCGGCATCAGGAATACGCGATCTGAATGGATCCGATGTTAAATCATTTGCCGAACTATAATAACGACCCGCTCCGCTTCCTGTTCCCATGGCAGCACTTGTGCCCAAATCAAAATCCGCTTTATCAAAAGCAGTTCCGGTAGCATCCCGGTGCAAATTATTGTAATAATTTAAAGAGTTTGAATTAATCGGTGTTGGTACTACCTTAACGGTGGATCTTCCTTCATAGTCATACAATGAGGAAATTGCTGTGATTTGTCCTGTACTTTTTTGTAAACTTAATTCCTGTCGAGCACGAAGTGAACCATCAAAATAAATTAAAGAACTCTTCGACATCCCATTTTCTGCATATACTACATTGTATTGCCAGGTTTTCTTTTCTTCAAAATTCGTAGTGATTGCTAAACTCATATTCCCACTGCCGGATTTTTTCGCATAGGACCAGGTATTATAAGAATAAACTTCCTTATTGCCTGTTCGGAAAACATATCCGCGTGGACGAACCCTGAAATAAAGTGTTCCTTTTGGATAAACCAAATCTATTTTATATTGATGTTTGTATGTTGTAATACGAACTCCTTGTTTAAAATCAAATGGGCTTTGTGCCGTTGTATAAGTAAACTGATCCAACTCGTGAATAAAAACCCATTCAACATCGTATTCCACAGCTCCGTCAATGGGAGTCCAGTTTAATTCGTTTCCATTCGTAATAGATAATTTAGGTGCTGCTGTGGAAAGTTTAACAATGCGATCATTTAGTACCATTGCTTCCAAATGAATATCAGTCATTGGTATATCAGAAAGC
The DNA here is from genome assembly GCA_002432565.1 of Flavobacteriales bacterium UBA5869. GTDB lineage: Bacteria > Bacteroidota > Bacteroidia > Flavobacteriales_D > Crocinitomicaceae > Fluviicola. Next base: position 27,959 of record DJFP01000067.1, on the reverse strand, counting down.
GTCGCTGAAACCCAGCTTGAACCATTATATTTCTCAATAACCATTTGAGTGACCGACCAGGTCATATTGTAATCCAATGGTTGCCCTGTCGTTTTAAAATCTGCCCAGGAACTATATCTGGATGTTCCGTTGGGCGTAAATTCAACTACAAGAGACTCCTCCTGTGAGGTAATGGTATTCTTGAAGTTCATGGTCAAACGCCAGTTTGTTGAACCTACAATATCAGTATGTGTATTGCGATCGTATACTAATTCCAGACGAAATCTTCTGTCTATCTTATTGTCAGCAGAAACCTCCATAGGTTTTAGGGGATCCTCCATAAAAATGGCACTTCCCAAACCAATATTTGCTAATTGGTATCTGGATGTAGAGAGCAATTCCTGAGAGTTCACAAACAAACAAGAAAGAATAGCTATTGAAAAAATTAAAATCTTTTTCATGGTTCAGATTTAATATGGTTATTCTAAAATTGAATTTGCTGATTCACTTTGCTGAATTCGGTAAGTTGAAAATTCCTCTGTCGGAATAATCATTTTATTTTTTTCAACAAAATAAAAATCAGTTCTTAATATCCTGGAATTGTATTCAGGGTTCTCAATAAAGATGATTTTATTACGGGCTTTCAGACCTTTATTTCCAACAAAATCGGTATTGTAATAGTAATCAATTTGATGTAGCATTTCTCCGGTAAATCGGAGTTCCACCAGATCAAAGTATTGATGGGCAAAACGTAGGTAATAGACACGATCTAATCCATCAAAGGAAAAGTAAATAGAATCTGCTTTGGTGACTAAGGTATCAATCTGGTTCAAAAGCATTCCTGTAGTAACCGATTGATCTTTGTTCTCTAATTTTTCATTTTTGGAGTAGAGGATTTGATGATCTTCATCATTTATAATTATGGTATGTTCCTTATTAATTACCATTTCACAAAAATCTGTCTGATAAAAGTATCCATCCGGGGTAACCAGAACATTCACCGTTCCTTTTTCGGAAAACTCCAGTGTATCGTTAGATGAATAATTTACAATGAATTGGAATGTTTTCAATTTGTCCAGTTTGCCATATATTTGTTCAAATTCCTTACTCAGATTTTGAGCAAATATTACAGGAGAAAAGAGACCAACGATCAAACTACAAAAAAAGATGTTTTTCATATCAGTTCTTTTTAAATGAGCTTCGTGTTTCCTTGACAGTAATTATACCCTTTTCCGTTTCCTGCTTTACCAGGAACAATTGTCCTTCATCGTCATAGTAATAAAATGTTGCATAATTGTTGTCATCTAATATTGCTTCCAGACGTTGGTTATCATTATTATAAACATATGAGGTCATTGCGCCGTCACGCGGCTGTACTCGCAAGTCATCGTATAATGCATATTGGGTGTAGTCTCCTCCATTTGGAAGGCTTGGGTCAAAAACCTCATTGGTTCTTGGAAGTGTGAAACGCACATACTTCGCACCAGCGGGCATCGTGAAATTGATGGTGAATTTTTGCCAGTCATCTACAAAAGTTCCCTGTAGGATATCTGACTCTTTATAAGTAATGGTATTTGCAGCCATTACAGCATTGGATGCATCCAGGAACTCCACCTTAAAAGGGGATTCAAATAAGTCACTGGAACTATGTATTGTTTGTAATGAAGTGATGTCTGCGGTGCTGAACCATCCGGAGAATTGATATTCTTTTCCTTCGATCAGGTTCAATCTTCGTTGCAGGAATTTTGCATCTATCGCATAAACCGCTAAAGACTTATTTCCGGTGTGTCCTTTGCCAGTGCGAAGAACCACTGAGTTTGCAGGGCTACTCGCTCCGGGATTAGGTATATTCTTCCCAAGGAATAGTTCTCCCCTCCAATTGCGTTGATCAATACCGCCGGGAATATTTAAAAGCGGATTGATTGAATTGAAAGAAAAGGTTGTAAAGCCTCCTGAAGCCGAGAAAGCTGTCAAATTTGCAGCTGTAAGACGGACTAAAACTTCTTGCTTGGGATAAGTTACAGGATTTCCCAACACCACTGTATTTAATGCATCGATGTGTAATCTCAGTACAAAAGAAGTATGATCTGTAATAAACGTTGTTGGGGCATTTATTTTTCCATTAACTCCAACACCTGAAACTTCATACCTGTTTTCTATTAGAACAGGAGTACTGCTATTTACATTGGTTGAATAAAAGTTTAAGTTGTTTGTTGAGTTATTGTCTATATCAATAGATGAAGTAGTATACTCTTCGAAATTTTCAAATCCGATCTCTGAATTTTTTGAGTTTCCCGCTATAGCAATAGGCTCTATCCCATTTCTTCCATATAAAGATGCTGAATGTAGATTCGAAATATTTTTAGATTCTATGGAAGAGCTGGAAGGATTCAATAAATTAATTTGATCTGTTAACCGCCATTTTGTCTTGCATTCCTCACTGGATGGAGAAGACAAAATTTGATCGAAATCAAATAATGCAACATGGTCAAATGTCCCGTCATATTGTAAATTCACGGGGTTTGATTGCTTACGGTCATCCACGTAGGTATAAGCCCTTACAGTTTGGAAGTTTCCTCCAAATCCCTTAGAATACATGGCATTGTTGAACCAGGTTGAAGGAATAGAACTGATTTGTCTGGTATCCTTATACCAATATTCACCTAATTCTGTTGCCCCAATACCAATTACATTATCAATTGTGCGTACTTTGTAGCTGCCCAAATCACCGGAATTTTTATCCCAACATGATAGTACTGTTCGGTTGATTGTAGGATCTGATAACGAGGTTATTTGTGATACAGCTGTATTAAGGTTGTTTTTACGCCCGGATTGAATAATTACTAATTTATAGCGTTGAGATAAAGTAGAACTTAATTCCAGCTTCAACGTCGTTGCATCAAAATCCAAACAGTATGCAACAGATTTTGGTCTTCCGGCATCCGGTAAGCCACCGGCAGTAACTGGAATCAGCAAAATTTGATCCCCCTTAACAAAGCGATCCATTTCTGAAGAATTTTCTAATATAAATGATTGGATTCCGTTTGTGACTCCTCCGGAAGGATTTGCATATGCTTCTTTTCCAATGTTTTTATAAGCTGCTCCAGCACGATCGTAGATGTCTTTGGCCAAAATCGAATAATTATAGATTTTATCCCCATAGTCGTTTGTAACACTTGTTAATAATGGATTGCCGGTCAAATCATCGAAGACCAAACTTTCAGTCTCTACAATAGACCCTTCTTGCGTTGAAGTTATCTTTTTAACGATCCCTGATTTTGAAACAATTTTGTTGGTTACTACTGTTCCAACTCTTTCTGCTTGGTAATTCACAGCTGGAATCGGGTAGAGTAGAGCTAACGGAATAAAAGTCTCGACATTGATTTCCAAATTCACCGATGTATTCTTTTTTTCGATGTATTGTGTTCGTGGGATGAATTCGATACTGGTAGCTAAAGTAGCGTTCTGTAATATATTTGCTTTGGTCATATCACTCGGATTATTATCCGATAATAACACATTGACATTGTTTTTCAGAGAACGCGTAATGAACGTTTCACCTGCCCGGTTAGTTGTTAGTTTTTCTTCATCAAAATAATCATACTCTACTGAAGAAACTAGTTTTTCGTCATTCGCCGCTACTAATTTTAATTCCTTGGCACCCTTGGGCTTACCATGCATGTCATTGGTTTCGATGTAATAACCTTGAGTTGCTGCCATGCGTAATCGGTCGATATTTACAAAAACTGCCGGAATAATCAAACGAGACTTTCTAAATGTCTTATCTGTTTCCAGTTCCGTAACCTTTGTAATTACAGGGAAATCTTTGGCTGTATAAAATTCTTGTACGCTGATACCACCATAGTGAACAATATTACTTCCTGCAAAGTTATCTTTCTTGGTAGCAGTATTCTTGGAAAGAATTCTTACGCTACTGTAACCAACTGATGGGCCCGGAAAAACCGACTCGTTACCAGGTTCTTCACTATAGGTTGTTGCCATATTCTTTGATAAAGCATTCTTATCCTCCCAGCCTTTCACCGGATTTCTCATTGAATTTTCATCCCCACCTACCAAAGGTTCATAAGTAGCAACCCCGGAACTTGTTTTTACACCATTAGCATCGGTAATATCATATTCATAAACAGTTCCATAAACGGATCCTGCTTCAGTACCAACTGTAGCAAACGAGTTTTCCCAGTTGTCATAAATCAAAATCTCTCTTACACGGTGCCCACCTCCATATTTGATTTTATCCGGAGTTCTCATCCTTAAATAGGAAGTGTTCAAATCAATTTCTGAAAGGCGTTTATTACCATTCCCATAGAGAGATTCCGTATAATTTTTAAAATCGGAACCAATGCTTGTAACAGCAGAGATAATTGATGTTGCAATTGATTTTGCTGTACTTTTATTCAAACTTTCCATGTCTGCATTTGGAAAGTTGTCTACCAAAATATCAGGTTGATTATATCGGATATGGCGCGCTCCGACTTCAGTGAATGGGTGATACTGAGTGTCCTTTCCGTCAACTTTTAACGGTTCTAGCTCTACAAACCCCCAAAGGAAGTTCCCTCCACTGGTACTTGTAGCATCCACACCAAGATTTCCTACACGTGCATATCCTGCTACCTGCTCTTTAGAATCGGAATTCTTGGTCAGATTGATATCCACCTTGAAATATAAGTACTCTCCTGTCTTAATGTATTTAAGCATTTCAGCTTGTCTTTGGGTACTTGTATATGAAGTTGGTATCGGTTTTTCCAATTTAAAATAAACCCTTCGGTTTTCAGCCGGATCGTTTTTATCACAATCAATCTGATTATCCCCTGAAGATCCCTGGTCATAAGGACTCATACTGACAATTTTGAACATGTGCATGGCGACTTCATTCTGAACATAGGCATAGGTGTCCGATTCATATTTGATCTCGTATTTTCCTCCGGAAGGAAGCACAATAGATTTCAGGTTCCAAAGAGAAGCTCTTTCATCTTCTGTAGCCTTGTCAAGGTATGGGTCTCCATAAGGGTCTTCTACGTTTGTAAATGGTTTATAATTCCCCCACCTGTCTACTGCAAATTTGGAATATTGAATTTCCTGTCCACCAACTGTCTTATAATAATCGAATACATACGGATTTGTTGCTCCGGATTGGTTATTTCGGTAGGTGAACCAAACTTTCTCTAATGTTAACTTTCCTCCACCTGAAGGGTTATCAGGTGTTCCCTTGCACAAGGAGTTAGCACTGGATAGGTATTGGAAATGACAAGTCTGGATAGGTTTTGCAGAAGCGTTATAAACACCGTTGGGATAGCGTTCAGATTTCAAATAAACGTTGATTTTGCTTAAGGCTTTATATTGTCCGGATCCGCTTGTACTTCCTGTCTCACTTGCAGCTTCGTAACAATCCGGTCTACTGGTTAAAATAAATTCCGCAACATGTGTTTTCGTTTCAACAGTTGCAACATACCAAACCTCTTTTTCTCCGTAACTGTAATTAGCTGTCCCATCTTTAAAACTGGTTTTGTTGCCTCTGCTATAGCTAACCCCCTGGTAAGGAGATTTCCATTTGAAATTATCGTATGCTTTGTAATAACTGAATTTTACCCAATAACCTAAATCTCCGTCGGAGGGACCTTTTGTTGCATCTAAATCAACATAGTCAGCTCCAAGTATAGAGGTCATCAAATGAGAATGTGCATAGGAACCTTTTTCAACCGAATTATAGTATTTATTTGTTCCGGAAATTTTATAATCCGACGGAACCGGAATAAGTTGTGCCGAATTATTTTGTCCCGGACTTTCAGCAACAGACATTACCACATCCTTTTCTTTTTTGTTTTGAGCCGGTAGAGCGTACACGTAACGCATTCCATTCTCGTTGCGAGCAACGAAAGCACCAATTTGTGATCCGCTCGATCCGGATCGGATACCATCATAATCTACATATGACCCGCCTGTTTTATTATATCCTGTTCCTGAGGTTGCATTGTAATATTTCATTTCAAACTCAGGAATAACGGTTTGACCGCCATCCAGAATCATGGAATTGGTATAGGATTCAATGTCTTCCGAACGCTTTTTTCTGGTTGGTCTTGAAAAATTGGAAACCATCGTATTTCCCTGTTGATCCAGGTTCTCAATTTTATAGAACCCATCATCCGCATTCAATGCGTAGGCAACTGCGGAGTTATTGGCGATGGTAGCACCATAGTTTGCCACAAGATCGTCATGAGAATGTTCACCATACTTTTGGAAATAAACGGATTTTGATACGGATGCATCCAGCGTACTGTGTTGAGAAACTGGCGATTGAGGCCACGGTTTTACTGAATTGCCACTATAAGAATATCCCGCATCAATTCCGAATCGGATGTTTATTGCAGCCGGAGGGGCTAAATCAATTCCGAGATTTCCTGAATGCATTTCTGAATGTAAATTCGGATCATCCGCGTTTCCTATATCGGTTCTATATGGTCGAAATGAGCTTCCTATCCCCTGACCTGTAACAGAATAATTATCATAAGTTAGCGTTGGTATTGCCAAACGACGGGTATCTTTATGAACAAATCCTTCATTTTCAATAGAAACGTCTTTTACTCGAAGATCGTCTTCTTCAGATGTTGTTGTATTATTTTGATAGTACATATAACCAACACCTTTATAAGTCATTTCCTTGTTTTTATTTTTAAGTTTACTTAATTCAAAACCAACACTCCAATCAGATTTTATGAAAACTCCGAATAAGTTAACTCCGGTCTTTATAACGAGACTTCCTGATCCCCCTCGCATTGCCTGAGGAGCTTTCACACTCACGATTGGTTGAGCAAAACTCAAATTGCTTCCCGCCCCATAGATTGCGCTTCTGATTTTTGTTGTACCATCTTCTTGAGGAATTTTTTTAGTCAATCTAAAACTGGTAGAAATGTTTATATCTCGTTGCCATCCATTCTGAGTAAATCCGGTTGACGCACTAGCAGATTTTATGTTTCCTTTATCATTCGAAATTCCGAGTGTTACATTTCCTGAAACACCTTCTCTACTATCCTTTTTAATATTAAAACCTAAATCTCCTGAGATATTGGATTTTCCAGTGCTTACGTTTCCATCAGTGTATATCTTACGTACTTTTAGAGACAATCCAAAGTCTCCGGAATAACCAAAGCCTCTGTAATTATTATAATAGAAGCGTGTACCTGCTGAAATAGTAGGAACCACGTACATGGCATCAATCGGGTTAAAACCGACCAATTCCAGTGATCCCTTCAATCCAGCTGAAACGGTCCAGTTGGGTTTTTGATCGGTCTTTATTTTGATGGCTTCACCTTGAAAGTCATCCGGTAAATTACGTACCTGGCGATTGATTGTTCCCATGTTGATATTCCATCCCAGACCAACCCAACTCGCTTCCTGGTCCATCTGAATCCCGCTATGGTATGCTAAATTCACGGGGTAACCACCGTTCGGACCAGGCAAATTGAATAGGGGAATATTATAGGTGAAATCCCCTGTAAATGGGTCAACCATCTGGTTGGTACCGATTGGTTCAAATGACTGAACTTCCGGTTGTGACGGACCACCATCACCGGCGAACGCGGTGTTTAATCCAAGTGAATCAACAAATAATTGAAACACCAATAAAAGGGTTAGGCCTTTAAACGCTTTAGCTTCTCTAATTTTAAGAATCATAATTGTGTTATTTTAGGAACATGTAGGTTATTCAAACTTTTTATTTCAAAAGGTATTAATGTCTTGTTCAGAACCTGATCGTTATAAATCAGTTCTTTCACCATATTATCTTTAGTGGATTTGTCAAATGCCAGGTAAATGGTTACGAACGGAGCAACACCGTAGGTGTTTTCAAATTGGTAATGAACCGGAGCTAGGGTGTCTTTCTCACGAACAAGCAAAAAATCATATTTGGCCTGCTCAATAAAATAAAAGACTTTCTCATTGATTTCTTCCTTGGTTTCGGAGTATTCTACAAATAAATCCCTTTCTGCTTTTGAAGTAATTTTAAAGGAGAATTCTTCATACGTATCATTTTCCTTGTACCATTGTTTGAGCTCCGATTTATTCGTGATTTCTTTTCGGTCAATTGCTCCTGCCAAACGGAGTTCTGCCGGATTGTAGCGCAACTGGTAATTCAGGTTTTCATAATCCGTTGAAAAAATGAGCGAATTACGATTTGCCGTATACCAGGACTTAAATTCTGCCAAACTCACCGTCTGGTCCTTCGACAGGAAGGCAAGGCAGGGGATAAGTAGCACTATGTAACCGAATCGCATCATCGTTTATTTGTGGGATTTCATATAGGTAAGCACATCTTCCGTAATATCACAGCGATCGGAAGCAAACATGATATTACCGTCTCCTTTTGCACCCAACACAAAATCAATCCCGTTCTTTTTGCCATATTCGGATAAGATGCGGTTGATTTCTCCCCAGATGATCTCATCAAACTTTTTTGATTTTTCCTGGTATTGAGCAGTTAACGTTTCTTGTTTCTTCAAAAGTTCATCTTCCAGCTCTTTGATAAAAGCAGGTTCTGCACCTGAGGCCTTGTAATCACGAATTCCTTTTTGAATATCAGCTAATTGAGCATTGCTTTGGGTCTCCAGTGTTTTTAAATCTCCCTGGAATTTGGTATAATAAGAAGACTCCAGGTACAATTTCGTCATCGAAACGAAACGCACTTTGTCTCCGCTCTTCATAAAATACCCGGTTACTCCACCGATGACAACGAGCAATAGCATTACAATGCCCAATAAAACATTCTTTTTCATTAATTATTTACCACTTTAAATTTTAAGTACTCTTTCTTACCACTTGCATCTGTCAATTCAAGTAAATACACATTGTTCAATACCAACCCGGCTGAATTCAGATCAATGGAAATCCAGTTAGTGTTTGCATTTTTTGCGATAAGTGTAGACAGAATTGAAGTATCATCTGTTAAACATTTGATGGAATAATTCAAATAACCATCAGTATCAAAATAATCTTTGTAGCGAATGCGAAGCACTTTATTAGAATTGCGTAAGTCTGCTACTTCCGGTCCGACACTTTCTTCCGGAACATAAAAGAGATTGGTATTCGTACCACAATCAGTAGAAGTAATACTCAATGCCAATGAAGGACGAACTCCGGATGCAGCATCCGAGGAATTAAACTGCATCATCGTATTATTTCCCAAATAAGAAATCAATTGAAAAAGACATCCGTAGTTTTGAGGATTATTTAATTTCCAGATGTTAATCAAACTTACAATATTAACAGCTGGTGATGTATTTCCATTTCCGGCTGCAATTGCATTGATTGTAACTGAAGGAGTTGTGGAGGATGGCCTGTTTGTATATGCAAGCGACATTTCTTTCCATGGACCATTTGTAAGCTTTAAATTGGATGTGTTAGCTCTATCTGTAGGGGAATGTCCGTTTCCATATAAAGTCAGATTCGCAGAATTATAAGTTAAATTCGGGTCAAACCATAATCTGAATCTCAGTAAACTTTCATAATATACTCCGGACAACTCTGCGGCAGTAATGGCAGCAGTAGAGCCAAAGTTCTTCTGGGTATTGAATACTGCGGTTGTTCCTGATCCGCTAATCCCATTCATGTATCCGGCATCATCTATATAGTTTCCGTCCGGGGCAAACGTAACACTTACGGTAGCACATTTGGCACCAACTAAAAACCCGTAATACATCACGTCACTTGCGTCACCGGTTCCGGTAACCTTTAAACCATACCAGCCATAACTTCTTCCCGTTAAATTCAGGCTTGTGCCTGCAGGAGCTGTAATAGCTGTTCCGGCAGAAGTATACCACTGATATGTTTTGGTGGAAGAAGAGCCGCCGGAAATAACCGGAGATATGGACCCATCAGATGCAGCACTGGTAGATGCCGGTACAATGGTAGCAGAGGTCACCGACATCGGAATATAATATTTGATTTCTACTTTCGGATAAAAATATGTGTTTCCCGGAATGTATTCCGATGAATAATAAGTGGCTGCGGTCAGATTTCCTGTATCCGGATTTCTTCTGATCCGCCAGCCATAATTCGGAATCCTTCCTTCTACCAGGGCCTGAACATGGCTTTTTACGTCGAATTCCCGGTAATCAATACTCCCTGCAAAATCGGTAACAGTTACTTTGTTGGAAATTGTAACCGTACTCACGTTTGTATTGGGCGAAATGTTCGAGTTGTTTGTAATGGTCGACTGGCTCCAGGTCGTATTTGCCAGATCTGCATACAATTCTGTGGAGTTGGTTGCTGCTAATGACTCTGATTGAATTCTCAAACGCAGTTTCGCCGAAGTAATGATGGCATTTGATGGAATGGATGAGAGATCAAACTTAACAAAGGACTTGGTTGAATAATAGGTTATCGGTGAAAGACTGTAAAGGTTGCTTGAAATAATCAAGTCAGGTTGTCCGCCATAATTAACAGCGGTATTTGTCGCCCCGCTTTTCGTGTATGCATCTTCACTTGCCTCTATATTAACGGTTGTAATGCTTTGCCCGTAGAGGTTTGTTAAACTGGAAAATACCAAGCAAAACAAGGCCAGATAACTCGTTCCTTTCATATTTATAAAATTGATTGAATTGGAATTTGAAAGTGGTTTAAAAAAGATCATAGGTGAAAATGATTGATGGTTATATATAACAACCTAAACAGGTTTATTCAAAATCAGGTTTGTAATTATCATTAAAAAGCAGGGTGTTTGATTCATCTGGATAGTGTAGTTGTATAATGTCTTCATGGTAGTGATTTGGATGCATAGTGCTTAGGCATTAAATTATCTGAAGTCAAATGTAATAAAACAATTGACATTTTAATAATTGTTAAAAAAAATTAATTTACAAATAACTTTAGAACTATTTATTTGGTTGCATTACTGTTTTATTTTTAGCTTTTTAGCTCTGAATTGTGTTTAAATATTTTTTTTCAACAATAGTTAAAATGATGTGTCAATAATTTTAGATTTCTTCAGAAAATAGTGCTCAAATACCTCATAGTTAAGATGTTTGGAGTCATTTTAGATTAAAAAGAGATACTCAGTGTGGAAAAAGAGATCGTAAACATCAAAAGAGAAGAAACAATAACTTTGGTTCTAGTAAAAAACAGGAAAATGTCAGATTTCAATAAAAAAGAGCATTGGGAAAATGTTTATTCAAATAAGCAGCTGCATGAAACGAGCTGGTATCAGCCGAAACCGGAAACGTCTTTGTATTTTATTGAAAAAGCCCATTTACCGAAAGATGCTAAGATCATGGATGTGGGCGGAGGCGATAGTTTTTTGACGGATCACCTGCTGGATTTAGGTTATACCGACCTGACAGTGGTCGATATTTCGGAACATGCACTGGAGCGTGCACGGAAAAGACTGGGGGCTCGTGCCGATTCGGTGAAATGGATCGCAGCCGATGTCCTGGAAATGGAATTGGACGGAACCTATGATCTGTGGCACGATCGCGCGGTATTTCATTTTGTAACGAACGACAGTGATATCAAACGATACATTTCCCAAATGGAACGGTATATCCGAAAAGACGGGATTCTTGTTCTGGGAACATTTTCGGAAAGCGAACCCTTAAAATGCAGCGGAATTGAGATCAAACAATATTCCGAAAACACTTTGGATGAGGTCACGGGTGGTTCCTTTGAAAAAATGGAATGCCTGACTGCGGATCACCCGACTCCTTTCGATACGAAGCAGAATTTTGTGTTTTGCAGCTTTAGAAAATTAAAAGATTAAATGATTTGACTATTCGAACATGTTGCGCCATTAAAAAAGAAAAAGCCACGATCTGATGGGAGACCATGGCTTTTCTTAACCGAGCAAGAGTTTGCTAGTATAAGTTGTAATCCGGAGGAATTTCGCCGAAGCGTACGCTATAAGTTCCTTTCCGGGTGCGAAATTAAAAATCTTTTGACCGTGGTGACAGAAAAGATGCTCAATCAGACCGAAAATTGAGTGAATCCCATAAATTTACCGGTCAATGATTTTGCAGATAGGCATTAAAAACGGATTTGTTTACTAAAATTTAGATGAATCGATTTTTCGAAGACTTCCAAACAAAAAAATCAACTATTTTTAAGGGATGTTAGATTGAGCCTTTTGAATGTGAAGTGAGGAAAAATATTCCGTTATTTTCAGGCAAATAACTTTCTTCTTTGCCTAAAAAAAAGCATATTTGATAACAACAAACTTTTGTCTAACTAAAAAAAGCGTTTTATGGAAACAACCATTCAGACTTACATTGTCCAACCTGTAGCAGCACCGATGTTGCCCGTAGTACCCGCGACACTTGATGATCCAACAGCTGTGGATGCAGCTTATTCAATTTCATCGCAGGAATTAAATGTACTGGTAAACTTCAAGCTTCCCGGAAATGTGAATCCCAACCAGGTGACTGTTACACAATATTACAATGCTTCGGATTCGAGCAAATTGTATTTTTACCTGACATACTATTGTGAATCACCGGGAAATCTTAAACCATATACAGGCGGATTTAAAGCAAGTCCCTTCGATGCGGCAGGAAGTCCGATCGCGATGGGAGGTATATTAACAGTTACGACCATGATGGTGAATTCGTGCGGACCGAAGTCTTCCAGAGGTATTAGTTCTCAAGTAAGGACCACAGAAGTTTAAGGCGAATGTACTTTTCGAATACATGTATAAACCTGTTAAAAGTGTCTCTTTTTGGGGCACTTTTTTTGATTTCTGCGAATGTTTCTGCTAAACGAAACAAATGTAATCAGTTCCTGGATCAAAAAGCATTGCAATTGGTCGGTAACAGAACCGATTTGCAAGTTTTTTCTAAAACTATCACTTTTGTACAGGAGGAAAACTGGGATTCGGTTTTAGTCAATACGCAAAAATTATTACAACTGGGTGGTAACCAGAAATTACTAGATTTCATTCATTATTACAGGGCGGAAGCATTTCATAAAAAGAATATTTTGAAATATGCTATGCGTGAATTCAACCTGGTTGGAAGTGAATTTGAGTTTTATACCATGGTTCGATTCAACAAGGCCGGAATTTTTCTCTCCTGGGAAAAGTATAACCACGCGTTAAACTTGTTCAAGAGCATTGATACAACGGATCAAAAAGGTATTCGAACTATCCCGATTGACGCATTATTCCATAATATTGGAACCTGTTATTTTCATCTGGGAGATTTTGAAAAAGCCGAAAAATACTTATTGATGGCTATTCAGAAAATTCTGGAAGCTAAGAATGATTCTGCATTGATGGTTTCTTACATGGAATTGGCTGCTGTTTATTATGAGCAATACCAGGACGAAAAGGCCATTGTTTACTTTGAAAAAGCATATTTTCTTTCCCAAAAATACGGTTCATTCGAATCGAAACAAAAGACCTCCTTAAATATGGCGGTGGTAGAGGAGAACAGAAAGCGTTACGATAAGGCTTTGTTTTACCGGAAAGAATATGAAGATTGGAGAGACTCCCTCAATGACCAAAACAAAATTTACGAAGTTGCGCAGATCGAGAAAAAACTGGCCCTGACCCATGAGCAGCAGCGCGTAAAATTACTGCAGACAGAGAATAAACTGAAACAGGCACGCTTAAACACTTATTTATTTGCCGCTTTGTTTTTACTGCTCGTAATTATTTTTGGAACTTATTTCTACCGCCAAAGTGTACTGCGTTCCCGGGTGATCCTGCGCCAAAAACAGGAACTCGATCTTTTAAATGCAACGAAAGACCAGTTGTTCTCCATTGTGAGCCATGATCTGAGGTCATCGGTACATGCACTCAGTGTCAGTAACTCCAAACTGAAAGACAAAGTCCAAAAGCAGGAATATTCCAGTTTGGAAAATCAACTGGAAGAAAACAGCGTGATTGCAACCAATACCTACAACATGCTCGATAACCTATTGAATTGGGCGCTCTTACAAACAAATGGCGGTTATTTCAAACAGGAAGAACACCGGTTGAGCATGCTGGTCGACCACGTAGCTTTTAACTTCAAAGGTGTTTTGAACCAAAAAGGGATCACTTTCGAAAATACGATTCCAAAATCGGTCAAAGTATTTGTAGATGCGGAATCGCTGAAGATCGTGCTGCGTAATTTTATGGATAACAGCATCAAATTCTCCGAACCCGGAGCATTGATCAGTGTGAGTGTGCAGAGCGGGAATGAGGACGAAGTCTGTTTTCAATGGAAAGATACCGGGAAAGGAATGTCGGAAGAAATGCGCCTGAAATTGCTGAGTGATTCGCCACAATTGACCAAAAAAGACCACGAAAAAACCATCGGTTCGGGCTTGGGGATGAATTTATGTCGCGCAATGCTAGCAAAAAACGCCGGGAAATTAGATATTTGGAGTCGACAAAATGAGGGAACGGTTATGATCGTGACCTTAAAGAAATGTGCTGATGGAAAAAATTAAGGTCCTGATTGTTGAAGATACGGTAGCAGAAAGCGATAAATTGATAGATACATTGACCGAAAGTCAATTTGAAGTAGTAGGAGTGGCGCGTTCCCACCAGGAAGCCCTGCAGCTGTTCTACACCAATAAAGTAGACATCGTGGTGATTGATATTTTCCTGAACGGTATTCCCGAAGGAATTACATTTGCCGAAACACTCAACAATGTTCCCGAATCTTCCAGGCCATTTGTTTTTCTCACCAGTTCAACCGACCGGAGTATTTTTGAACGTGCGCGGCTTACCAAACCATATAGTTTTCTTTTAAAACCTTTCAATCCGCTGGAAGTACTTTATGCACTGGAAATGGCCATTGAGAAGTTTTACGGACAACCCGATATCTTTCAAAGTGATGAAGAGGATACGGTGATCAGCTCCGAATTTTTGTTCATCAAGAAAAAAGATACGCTTAAAAAAGTCGCTGTTTCCGACATCATCAATATCGAAGTGGAAGAGCGTTATTGCTCCATTTTCGTAGGAACTGAGAAATTTGTGATCCAGATTTCACTGACCAAAGTGACGAACCTGCTGGATCCGTCTAAATTTTACCGTGTACACCGCAATCACATCGTCAATGCGCACGAGATCGAAGAGATCCAGCCTTCTGACAGCTTATTGGTTATGAGCAACAAACAGCATATCCCTATCAGCGATCACTACAAAGAAGTGCTGAACCAGTTTAAGATCATCAAGTAATTATCAATGGATCAAATCGGTCTTGATGATTAAATCATTCATCATTGATCATTGAAAAAAATTCCATGCTTCATTTTAGGTTTTTCATGACATCGATTCCGGATTTCATGACATTCCAACGAAATCAAATCGGTAAGAATCCTATACTTGTTATAGTCAAAACGCAATAACAATGGGGTTGCAGACTAAAATGAAGAAAAATGGAATTATTACTTACAGATATAAGACTTTCACC
>DJFP01000067.1:3231-12476 GCA_002432565.1 Flavobacteriales bacterium UBA5869 | reverse complement strand
ATCGATCAGTTCCCAAGCAGAACTTATATCCATCAGTTGAAAGGAGCAATGACTGTATTACAGCAGGAAATTAATTCCGAGAGAGCGGCGATGTAAAAAAAGATTACCACCGCTATTCACTGAAACACAACTATAATAGCGCCTAAATGTTAGCTTTCACATGGGAGCAGAGGCAGTAGCGGCCTCTGCTTTTTTTAAGAGATTATTAAAAATTAAAATAACTACAAACGTCCTACCACTTACACTTGCGTAATAGTTGCATCTTCATGAAAATCATATTGGAATGAAGGTGTAAAACAAAATCCTCCGTTCATTCAGCTGACGGAGGATTTTTCTCTTACGCTATAAGTAGAGTAGCTATTGGTTATTTCGAGTAAGAACTTTCCGGATCACCATTTTTTATAAAAGATGACAGCACAAATGTCAGTTATTTCCATGGGTTGGGAACTAGGGGGAAACCCTCTATTTTGGGTAGGATAATCGCGGATATCTTTCAAACTGGTATTTTTAACGTGAAATTTATCCGGATGATTAAAAAAGTAACAAAACTTTTGGGTGCCGCTTCACTGTTACTGCTTGTACTAAGTGCATGCAATGGACCCGATAGTACTGTTATTTATAAAGAAGAGGCAACCCAAAAACTAGACGATACCTGTTTTTGGCTGACCAGGCGTAAGCATTTTCACAATCCCGATTATTACCCGGTTTTCAATACCTATTACAAAAAGCAGATAAAACTTAAACAGTATGACAAAGCTGCTTGTGCACTAGGAGCATTGACAGAAGTAGAAATGTATTTTTCTTTTTTTAAAGAAAGTACGCTGAAAGAAGTTAAAACCTTCAAAAAGTATTTTGAAGCAAAACTCCCCTGGGATCAAACACTTTTTGTGGAATCTTACCTTGGAAATTACCATGTGAACCAAAATGAATACCGGGATGCGATCCCATATTTCCGAAGTGTGGTAAAGAATAAGCCTTTTGATTACAATACCAGTGTCGAAGTTGCTCACGGTTACGGAGATTTGGCATTTTGCTATTTTGCAATGGGGCAGCATGAAAAAGCCATGCAAAATGATTTAAAAGCACTGCAATGGTTTGAAAAAACAAACAATATTACCGGAAAAGGAGGTATTTATGACAACCTCGCACTCGTAAGTCTTTATACACGGAATTACAAAGATGCTGAAGTTTATTTTGATAAAGCAATGGCGTCTTTTAAAGAAGTAAATGACACCGTAAATATGTTCACTTCCTTGTACAATAAGATCATTCTTTACCAGGAAATGGGACATCCGAAAGAATACGAACTAATCAAATCCACTTACCTTCTTTTTAAGAAAAGCAAACTTAAAGATGAATCGCTGGAGCTTTCCCTGTCTTCATTCTATATTCAGATCTTGTTGCGTGAAGGCCGGATATCGGAAGCTGAAAAACTGCTGGATGACATGAAATTGATGGTTGAAAAATTGAAGTCAGCCACCGCTGATATCGAATACCTGATAGCATTGGCGGAGTATGAGATCGGATCCGGCAAGGGAATAACTGATATTCCGCTTCTTGAAGAAGCATTGAAAGCCGCAGAAGAACAGGAAGATTATCAGAACCAGGTTGCTTTTGCTGAAGTATTGAAAAGTAATGCTGTCCTGGAAAAGAATTATAAGCAGGCCTATTTTTATTCTGAAAAACTGAAACATGCTGAGAATAAGATCAGTGATCATACAATCATTGCGAAGACCATGGAGCTGGACAAATTGTATGAAACCAAACGCAAAGAAAAGCAGATAGCACTTCAAAAAGAAACGATTTATAACGGGAAGATAACCATTGCTTTGTTGTTTTCTCTCCTGATGGTCCTGCTATTGGTCGTGTTCATTGTTTTTTCACGTCAGAAACAGAATAAAATCAAAAAGGAGAATAAGCGTGCAAAGATTTACACCAAAAAATTACTGGATAAAACAGAAGAGGAGAGAAGACGCATCGCCGGTGATCTACATGATAGTGTGAGCCACGAATTACTGAACCTCAAGCATTCAATTGTAGGGAATACGCCCAATTCCGGTGAAAAGATAGATTCAATTATCCGGGACATAAGAAGTATAAGCCGGAACCTGCATCCGGTGATGTTCGAGAAAGTGGGGTTATCAGCAAGTATTAATCAAATGCTCGACCGCGCGCAATCGATCAATCAGTTGATGGTAACTTCCGATATCGTTTACAGCGGGACACTGTCCGTGTCGGATGAATTGCAGGTTTACCGGATTATCCAGGAAGCACTTTCCAATATTATCAAATATGCAGAAGCGGTTGCTGCAAAGATCATCATTCGCGAAAGCCAGGAAGATTTGATGATACAGATCAAAGACAATGGAAAAGGATTTAATGTGCCCGAAACACTTTCTAAAAAAGATGCTTTCGGACTTCACAATATCATTCAACGCAGCAAGGCCATCGGAGGTCATGCGAAAATACACTCCGACAAGAACGGGACCATCATCACTATTGACTTAAAGAAAACAACATGACAATCATCATTGCAGACGATCATCCGTTTACCCTTCAGGGAACTCAGAGTTTCGTGGAATCATACGGATACCAGGTTATTGCGACTTGTGCTAACGGTGTTTCGGCCCTGAATATGATCCAGCTCCGCATACCGGATATTGCTATTTTGGATATTAACATGCCCGCTCTTGACGGCCTGGATGTGGCCAAAAAAATACAGGAATTAAGATTGAAGACCAAAGTTATTCTCCTGACAATGCACAATGAGATGACCATTTACAACAAATCCAAAGAATATGGAGTATACGGTTATATCCTGAAAGAGCATGCACAGGTGGAGTTAAAAAACTGTTTGACTGAAGTCGCAAAGGGAAACCAATATGTGAGCGATTCTCTTCTGAATGACCTGGTAAGTGTACGTGAAACAGGAACCAGTGAATTGGATAAGCTCACTTTCTCGGAACGAAAGATCATTGAATTGATCGCTCAGCAAAAAACAAGCAGGCAGATTGCCGAAATGCTTTTCCTGTCAGAAAAAACCATTGAAGGGCATCGTTCCAATATCATTGAAAAACTGGGATTGCCCAAAGAAAAGAACGTCCTTTTGAAATGGGCATTGAAGAACGGTTTGGAGTAAGATCCGTGATGCATTTTTATTTTCAAATTGAAAAAACTTGTTTTCAATTTGAACATCTTTTCAGATGATCTTCAAATACCGGATATGCACTCGTTTTTCCGGAATAAAGAAATGTTAAGAACGAAAAAGCTTTTAAAAACAAGGGTTTTAAGCGGTTTTGACTTCTGACAGCTTTGTTTTTAAAACGATTTAGCATTCGTTGCCATTGGTTGGAATGTAACTTTTTTTGCTTGGTATAGTTGTTGTCTATATGCAATCACCAGGCTGGAACGGTTCATTAAAATTAAAGAGTATGGCACGTTTTATATCATTCAGTTTAGCAGTAGTTGTAGTTAGCAACATGTTTGCTTTTGCTCAGAAATATGAGCCGGTTCCGATGTGTCTTTTCGTCCAGGAAACTGCTTTTGATCAATCTTTTTCCGGAGAAATTTCCGGATCGAATGATCAGTCGGCTTTCCTGACAATGAATATCCACAATACTTATAATTCGAATTACCTGACGCTTGAAATAATCGGTGGAACGGCAAAAGCACTTCCGTTTGAATTAGTGAATGCGCAGGGAGAAGAAATGTATTCGGGAACAATCAGTGGAACTCAATTGATCGAAACAGAATCGTGGCCTGTCGGAACCTATTATTTCCGATGTGGGTCGAAACGCGAAACTATTTATATCATGAGGTAATATACCAACCTTGAAGTAAGAGCAAAAAAAGCCGGCTTGAATGTTCAAGCCGGCTTTTTTTGGAGAGGTATTTTATTGAATGCTTATCGCGCGCTGCGTAACAACGTTTTCAGAAATCAATCGAACAAAATAAATTCCTGGCTGTACCTGGATGTCCATTCCCACAGTTGTTTGACCTTTAGCAACTGTTTTTTCGGTAATTTGTTTTCCTTGTGCATCGATAATCACCAATTGAGATTCTTCTGTTAAAGCCGCAAAATTAACCTGGAACGATCCGTTATTCGGTACAGGATAGATTTCCATGGAGGATTCTCCTAATTCTGAAATTCCGGCCGTACAGTCAACAACTGTTACCAAAATGCTGTCTGTAAGTGTACAATTGTAGTCATCTGTTACAGCTAATACTACTTCACCTGTGTTTTGGACCGGGTAAGAATTGAAGTTGTTGTTCACACCATTCCAGGTATAAGAGGTATAACCGTTTCCTCCCGGGATAATGTATAAACCGTCTTCCGAACAAACAGTTGTATCAGCTCCCAGGTCAAGTGTATTGAATGTAAGCGTCAGTTTACTCGGGCAGCCAAAGTTTGCGGAAGTAGCAGTTAATTGCATTTCCATGTCTGTTGCTTCGAAGTAAAGGAATGTTTCCTCATCACCTCCGAAAGTAGATGTACTGCCTTCATAATGCGCATAAAAACGATTGTTCGACGGGTGAACAATAAAACTGGCCATATCTGAAAAATCGGTGATGGAAAGAATGCTTGTGTAGGTATCTGTTGTAAAGTTGTAATCTACAATAGAATCGTCCTCATCCCGGAAATAAGCATGGCGGTCTGTTCCGTCAAATCCTGACATTCCCCAGTCAGCCCAGTTCTCAGAACCATATACGTTCAGAGTGTGTTGGCCCATGGGTGTAACCAATCCGTTCAAAATAGAAATGTGGTAAAAATCATAATTTCCATAAGCAGTTCCAACTATCAATTCATTGTAGCCAGCAAGCATAACTCCCTGATCGTTAGTTCCTAATGTAATAGGTTGAGAAAGCATGATTATCTCTGTTCCATAGCTTAAGTCTTCATTGAGTGAGCGTAAAGCATTCATGGTAAATTCATCCGTATTGTCAGAGTTTGGAGTAAATGGCGCAGCTGTATTGTAAAGTGTATACAATTTCAAAGATGCCAGGTTTGTAAAGATTCCATCACGTTTAGGCAGATCAATCCCGTTTTGTAAGTTCAGGTCGAATCGGGCAGTAGCATTATCTCCGACAATGTATACGTAGTTTGCTGTCACCGCTATTCCTCCACGGTCATCTCCGTTAATTTGCTCGTGATCGATGGTTTGAAAATTACTGGTGTCGATAGCTGTTAGTTCATATTGGTAAGGAACCGAAACGGTTGCAGTATACAGCTCTGTTGGGTTGGATGTGATGGGAGGTAACATCATAATGTTTCCGGTTCCAAGTATGTTCAATAAGTTGGCATCTGTGGCATAAACCTTTACGTTGTTTCCATTATCGAGTACTGTCCATGCGTTTTCACATACTACTTTCGATTCGTCTGCCGGACTTTCAAATACGGTAAAACTTGCGCTGTCTTGTGTATAGCATCCATTCGCTTCAGTAATGGTGTATGTGATGTTATAAACTCCAAAACCAGATGGCAGTGTACTCAGGTCAAGGGAGTTACCAGTGACTCCCACACCGCTAAAAGTACCGCCGGCCGGAGAACCAACCAAATTGTACGGGCCTTCGGAATGACAAAAAACGTTATCTGTTAATGAGAAACTTGCTTGTTGAGAAGGAACACCTGTTGTACAATAACCGTATTGAAGCCTGGCACGGAATCCATTCACATCGCAATACGGTTCTATATTTCCCTGTCTTACGACTTTATATACTGCAGTTGACCCATAAGCGTTGATATCAGCCATCGGTATGGTGATTGTGGTCGTAATTTCATCGCAAGTATTCTGGGGGCCGCCAAAATTTCCTACCAAGACCATTCCCGGTCCGTAAACATTGAAAGAAGCACCGGGATAGAAATAGGCTCTTCCGTCAATAGTCAAAGTACCATCTTCGTAAGCTCCGTTCATAATTGTATTGAAGGTGAAGTACATAGTGTCGGCAATGTCATTGTAATCATTGGAGGTTGTTGTACTGCCGTATTCCAGGTAGGTTTGTGAATGACCCGTGAAAGTAATGAGCATGCCCAGGAGCAAGCTGCCAAAGTAATTTTTTTTCATGTTTAGATTTTTGGTGAAGCTAGGTCTTTTACAGCTTGAAAAATTTCCCGGGTAAATATTCAGGGGGTAACCCTTGTGGTCAGAAATAGCAGAACAGGCTGGCGTTTCCAAGCTTTTTATAGTGGGTGTTTTAAATGGGGGTAGTGATTGACAGTTAGTTATGCCCGTCTGGTTTTTTAGTTCAAAAAGCACTGTCAGGGTTTCCCCGGGATTGTCGAAGTTTGCTCAGAATTTTTGAGAATAAGCCGGAAACGACAGTGTACCTTCATACAGATACCATTCACCGATTTTTAAAAAATCAGGTTTAACGAATTCGGATATTGCGTAATTTTAAGTGTCTTTTTGACAACTAATCTGTATCGATTTATGGAACAGCAAACCATTATCAAAGTCCGGAATTTATCCAAGAAATTTGGTTCCTTTGAAGCCGTCAAAAATGTTTCCTTTACGGTTCATAAAGGAGATGTCTTTGGCTTTTTGGGACCAAACGGGGCCGGCAAAAGTACCACCATCCGCTGTTTATTGTCACTCATCAGTCCGGACAACGGAAGCATCGAATTATTCGACAAATCCCTGCAAAGAAATCGTTCGGAGATCCTGGCAAACATTGGAAGCATTATTGAAAAACCGGATTTCTACAAATACCTCTCGGCACAAAAGAACCTGGAAATCTTTGCACGTATTTCCGGGGCCGATGTTTCAAAAAAGGAAATTCATGAAATGCTTGATTTTGTTGGGCTTGGAGATCGCGCGAAACACAAGGTAAAAGGATTTTCCCATGGTATGAAACAGCGCCTGGGTATAGCCCAAACTTTGCTGCACAAACCGGAGCTGATTATTTTGGATGAACCGACGACCGGATTGGACCCACAGGGAATTATTGAGATCCGGAACCTGATCCTGCGGCTGAAGAACGAACAGAATAAAACCATTTTGCTCTCTTCGCACCAATTGTCAGAGATTGAATTGATCGCCAACCGCATGGTTATTATCAACCAGGGAAGATCCATTGTGGAAGGTTCTGTGGACGAATTATTGAACAGCGAAGAGACCATGGTACGCATTGAGATCGATTCGGTAGATTCGGCTCTTGAATTGGTCCGATCCAGGTTTAATCCTGCCGAGATAACCCGCACTTCTGCAAAGGAGCTGGAAGTATTGATTTCAAAAAAACGCATTCCGGACCTCACAAAAGAACTGGTATTAGCCGGGTTTACCATTCATGCCGTGGAGCCAAAACGCAAACTGGAAGATTATTTCATTAAAACCATTCAATCCTGATGCTTTTCAAAAATACGTACAACGAGTTCATTAAGATCGTATCAAAACCCCGGAGTTATTTGGGATTAGGAGCTTTAACAGTCTTAATAGGTTTAATCATCTTTGCCATGAAGGCAGATGGAGAATCCATGGTTTCTTTCGTAACAGCCAGTTTCGAACAAACACTTTCGTTCAACGGGAAATTGGTAAACGGAAACCTCATTGCCTTTATCATTCTGCAGATGCTGGTGGTCCATATTCCATTATTAATCGCTTTGGTAACGGGAGATCTCATTTCCGGGGAAGCAGCAATGGGAACAATCCGCATGCTGGCCAGTAAACCCATTTCACGGACTCAGATTGTCCTTTCCAAATTCATCGCCGGGGCCATTTATACGCTGGTTATTACACTTTGGCTGGGAATCTTGTCCCTGCTGGTTTCTCACCTGGTATTCGGATCTGGGGATTTAATGGTGTTAAACAGCGACGGACTGGTCATTTTACCCGAAGCTGATATTTTATGGCGTTTCGGACTGGCATTTTGTGTGGCTTATTTGTCCTTGCTCACAGTTGCAACACTTTCGATCTGTTTATCGGCCTTTGCGGAGAATTCCATAGGTCCGATCGTTGCAACCATGGCAATCATCATCACTTTTACCATTATCGGGAGTTTGGATGTTACTGTTTTCGATACTATCAAACCGTACCTGTTTACGACACACATGGCTTCCTGGCGAAGTTTCTTCGAAGATCCCGTGCCTTTTGATGATATTATCAATTCTATCGTCATTTTACTCACACATATTTTACTGCTTGTAGGAATTACCTTATTTAAGTTTAACAGAAAAGACATCACATCGTAATGAAAAAAGTCCAAAATCATCGAAAGCAATACTTCCTCTTGTTTGGTTTCCTGTTCGCAGCCTTCGGGGGATTTGCACAAGAACCGGAAAAAGTCATTGATAAGATCAATGCGAAGATCACTTCCGTCAAAGATTATACGGTCAATGCGCACATAGATGCAGACATTCCGATGATCAAGATCATGCCTTCCAATGCGAAGATCTATTTCAAGCAGAAGGATAAAGTGAAAATCGAATCGAAGGGAATTACCATTTTACCCAAGCAGGGTTTTACGGAATTGAATACCTTTTTGTCTGATAAATCCAAATACTCGGCTGTGTTCGGTGATTCACTGAAAATCAATGGTACAGATACTCGCCTGATCAATATCATCCCGAATGCTGCTTCCGGTGAAATCGTATTGGCCAAGATTTGGGTCGATCAAAAAAACTCGGTGATCATGCGCTCGCAGGTGACAACCCAGACAAATGGAACGGTAAAAACCGATTTTAAGTACGGATCGCAATTGAGTTACGGCCTGCCCAGTGAATTGAAGTTCGAAATCGATGTGAAGAAATTTAAAATGCCTAAAAGCGTTGCTGCAGATATCAATAAAACTTCCACGGATCCAAAAAAGGCTAAGGAGAAAAAGCGTACAAAAGGAACGATTACGATTACTTTGAGCGATTATAAAGTCAATGGCGGATTGAGCGATGCTATTTTTAAGGATAAGAAAAAGTGATAACTTTTGATACAGAACAAGTAGGAGCGAAAAATTTTTCGCCCCTACGTTTTTATCATGCTCAATTATTTTCTAAAAGAATCCGTTTTCTTATCATATCCGTACGGGCAGTGCCTGCAGCCGCTTTTGCAGCAANNGGATGTGTGAATTTCAAAATACTGCCTAAAATAAATAGTGCGTCGGCGCGTTGTAATGTATTAAATTAATCATTATGAACCATTTCGCCTTTTTAATTGCTCTTTTTAGTACCCTTGCATTCGGACAGGAAACCACTGATCGTTTAAGACCCGGAATTCAAATCTCTTCTGTTTTTTCAAGTAGCGAAGCCCATGGGATTA
>DJFP01000067.1:0-3191 GCA_002432565.1 Flavobacteriales bacterium UBA5869 | reverse complement strand
CTTGATCGGGATAAGCAAGTGATGATTGATGCTGCTTTTCGGTATTATTTAATGCCGAGTGAGAAAACCGTAAAGCTTTTTCTGCAGGCAGGAGCAGAGTACGGGTATTCACATATTACTTATGGCTATGATTACATCAGCGGACAGATGCTTACGTACGGTCCGGTAATCGATTACGATTTTCGCGGAGAATGGGATAAAAAAACACATTACCTAAGTGTTTACGGAGGTTTTGGAGTTGATGTACGAATCTGGAAACAACTCACTGCTTTTGTAAGTTGTGGCGCAGGAACTTCTTTTTCCCATACCGAATCTGTCCTTTATAATATCGATTCGGAGCAAGTGGAATATACTTCCAAACATAGGCCAAACGCTAAATTCAGCTGGATTGCTTCTACAGGTATTGGCTACCGTTTTTAAGGATAGTAGGGGCGAAAATTTTTCGCCCCTACTAGGTTACTACATAATTTAAGTCATTCCGTGGCAATTTTCAATAAAGCTTCTTTCAGATCAATCTTATTCGTGTCGTACAAAATGACTCCCATATCGGTGTAAGTCTTCCGGAAAGCTTTTGTTTCCTTTTTATTTAATGGTTTGCCCAGGTAAATAAAGTAAACAGGAATATCTTCGGCTTTGAATTCATTTAAAATAGCCTGGGTTTCGCTGTTTAAGACAAATTCACCATCCGTCAGCAGCAATACCGCATTTACACCCTTTTCCAGTTTGTCGGTATTTAGAAGTGTTTTAACAGTTTCAAATCCGCGTTGAATATTGGTTTGCCCGAAAGCGTGTATGCGTTCGATTTTTTCGTTGATATGCTTTTTCTGATTACACGGAACAGACTGCAGCAGGATATCTGATTTTCCGGAAAAAGTAACAACTGAAATGCGGTCCACTTCACGTTGTATCCTGACCAGGTTTGTTGCATGCTCCTTCAAATGCGCCAATTTCCCGGATTCGTTCATGGAAGAAGAAGCGTCCAGCAAATAAACCAAATGATGCGGAGCTGCTTTTTGGATCAGCAATTCTTCATTACTGAGATTGGCAGTTACTGAGGCAGAATCCTTCGGAACGGATGGGGGTGTTTCTTCCGAATATTCGAATTTATAAATCAATCTCGGAGCCATTAGAAGCACATTTTGGTTCGTATCGATCTCGGAAGGAGAGAGACAGCAGTCAGAGGTTTTGCGAAACGTTAGTCCGTCGGCAATTGCAATGTAATCGTTGTAATCTTCTACCACTGCGTTGTAACTTCGAACAAACTCATTGTAAGCCTGCTGGGATTTCTTGATGTAAGGTTCCGCTGCGTATTTGGAAGTGGCAAACCAATAAAGCCTGCTCTGCATGGATGTATAAAAAGTACGGTAACGTGTATGAAGCCAGAATCCACTGCGCAAAACACCATATCCGCGCGTTTTGTAAAGGTAAAGTGAATCATTTTTCAAACCTGCTGCATTCAACTGCCTGATTTTGGCGTCGTATTTCGCATTATTGGAAAGATTTTCGGCATACAATTCTTTTTCCCAGTTTGTTAATGTATTCATCGTCAGGTTCAACTCCTGGAGTCCTTGTTGCAATTCTTTATGAGTTTGGAATGGCGGATAATGGAAATTGCAGTATGTTACCAAAGCATTGTCCAATTCTTTTAACCGGGAATAGCATTCTTTGAAGAAACGTTCATGCTCTCTTAAAATCTTTTTAGCTGTTTGGAATTGGGTGTCAGACCGGTATTTTTTCTCCGAAACATAGTTGATCAAATCTTCATGAATATTGTATAAGCTATCTGTTGAAGCCAGGTATTTATCAAGTATTTCACCAAATGAAGTGTATTCGCTTTTGGGCTTTGCCTGTATGTTTAAAACTGTTTCACGTGCTTTCAGCCATGGAATGTAATCTGCCTGGTAAGCCGGAATCTGGTTCTCCTTGTTGGGGGTAATCTCTTTAAACCGGAAACCCAGCTCAATATCTGTATAGCTTAAAAGTCCGCTGTGTTGTGTTTTGCTGCAGTAGAAATAATTCTCATTTACCTTTTGAGCACTCATGTGAAGTGCTTTCTGTAGTTGAAGTGCATCGAAATACCAATCCTGGTGGCACTGACTGAAGGCATTCATCAATTCGATTACATGATTGAGTTCACGAACTGATTTATTCCGGTTTTGTGCGTTGCAAACAGTAGAAAAAAGGATGCAGGCAGTGAAGAGTAAGTGTTTTAAAAAGCTCATCAATCGA
The DNA here is from genome assembly GCA_002432565.1 of Flavobacteriales bacterium UBA5869. Taxonomy (GTDB): domain Bacteria; phylum Bacteroidota; class Bacteroidia; order Flavobacteriales_D; family Crocinitomicaceae; genus Fluviicola. The sequence continues at coordinate 962 of DJFP01000067.1, read as the reverse complement.
TAATTCAGACGTTAAATTAATGAAAATTCTCAGCGGGGAAATGAAGATTGATGGTAGATGGGATAATTTCAGCAAACTATATCTAATAACTTCCTGAAAAATAAATACCATTCAAACAGCTTTACCACTTTTAAGGTATTGGTGAAGCAGGTTCGTATTCGTACATTTGTTTAAGTTGATTTTTACAATTCATAACTGAAATGAAGGAAGAGCAAAAAACGAAATTGGGTGCAAGTTTGACAGACCGTTTATTGGAAGAACGACTGAATAACATGCCTGTTTTTGATGCTTCCGCAGATGCTTTGAATCGTTTGGTAGATCTTGCCAGGGAGGGTGTTACCGAATTTCCGAAAGAATTGATCCATCAGGTAGAAATTCCGGACATGCTTCAGGCACTAAAAAAATCACACGGAAATTACCTGAATACCAAACTTCCGGAGATTGAACAATCTATTTACAATTTATATAGTAAACAGGCTGATTCAGACAATGTACTGCTGATGTTGTGCGGTTTCTTTATTTCTTACCAAAAGAAATTGGTTGCTCATATTCAATACGAAGAAGTTTTCCTGTTCCCTTACATTGAATCGTTATTGGAATTCCGGAAATCAGGAACACCAATTGACCGGGAACGTTTCGGGAATTTTACCCTGAAGCAGTTCTTTGAGAACCATTCCAACCTGGAAGAAGACCTGAATGAGGTACGAAATAAGATCACTGAAAATATTGAAGGTCTGAAGACTCCTTTGGCTTTCCGCATTTTTATGACCCAATTGGAACATTTTGAAAAAGACCTGGCAATACATGCTGTTTTGGAAGACGATGTGCTTTTACCGCGCCTGGTAGAACTGGAAGTTCATCTGTTGGGATAGTTGAAAAAGTTCAAATTCCGGAAAAATCCTGACGCTTGACCCAAATAGTCCTGGCTCTCTCGTTGACATTCCAATTTTCTCTTTCCGATT
>DJFP01000211.1 GCA_002432565.1 Flavobacteriales bacterium UBA5869 | reverse complement strand
CAATCCCTTGTCTCGTTTGCTTACGGTACGTTTTCCAAATATCATGCTTCCCGACAGTACAAGCGATCCGGAAGGATCAATCGGTTTTATCCAATACCGTGTAAAACCGGTTGCAGGATTAACGAATGGAACGATTATTCATAACACAGCATACATTTATTTCGATTACAATACTCCAATCGTAACGAATACTACGGAGAATAAGTTCATTACCGGGTTGGGACTTGGAGAATGGAGTGAAGAAACAATCCAGCTTTACCCGAATCCGGCTGAAAACGAGTTTTTTGTTCATGCTGAAAGGGAAATAGATCAAATCACGCTTTCCGATATCAACGGTAAACAGGTTGTTAGTGATTTTCCACATGCAAAAACAACTTCAGTGGATGTTGCGGATCTGAAACAAGGAGTTTATATCGTAACGATTAAAACAAACCAATCGGTGGTTACAAAACGTTTGATTGTTCGCTGATAATTAGAAGTTAAGTAAATAAATAGTCAGGGACGTGATTAATCGCGTCCCTCATTTATTTTATCTGGAAAGCAAGGCCAATAACGCAAAACTCGCCAGCCAGTGCTCGCCCATGTAATCTCCGTCTACAATATTGGGAAGAGAAGTCTGAATGTGCTGATCTGCTATTGCATTTAAATGCTTCAATTCGGGAAGTGTTTTGACAATCCCGTATAAGCACCAGGCCCTGCTGAAGTTCAGACCATCCAAATGGACCAAATGACCGTCGGAACGATCAGAAACTTTTCCCGGTTCCAATTTAAATTTCTTACTGAATAACTGCGGAGCGAATTTTTTCAGCCACACTTTGAATTCTTCCTGGGTGAGGATTCGGCGCATAATATCGATTTCTTCGAATCCACCGGAAAGGAAATCGTAACCGCTCGGTTCTAAATGCAGGGGATAGTTTTTGTCGTTGAAGTAGAAATCGCGTGCACGTTTCTCAATGATGGTTTTCAATGAATCGTTGGAATGAGCAAGTGCATAATCGTAAGCAAAAGTGAGCCCGAAAGCCGTGTTGATGTGATCTCCGGAACGGATAGCATAATTCAGTTTGGGAAGAAAGTCGATGTACTTTTTACAAAAAAGATCGGATAAAGGTCTTAGGTTTTCGCTCAATTCCATGCCAACAGGATGATCCCAGCTTTCCAGTTCCAACTGTAGTTTCAGAAGCCAGTTCCAACCGTAAGTGCGTTCGAAAGAGCCGTTGTTTTTTACTCCGAAAGATTCGATCTCTTTTTGGATATTAGCTTTGCTCAGGTTTGTCTGAAGGACCATTAAAACCGAATCCGATATCAATTCCGGGTATTTGTTTAGGATTTTCACCATCAGCCAATGTCCGTGAACAGAGGAATGCCAATCGAAACAGCCATAAAATGCGGGGTGGAGCTCTGCCGGAGACTTTAGGTCGCCTCTTTCGTTCAGGACTTGTCCCATTTTATTGGGATATTCTTTTTGAGCACATTTTAGTGGCAGACTTAACAATCTTTTTGCCTCCACCGGTGAGATTTCCTGTGCGGAACTCCCTATTGCAGTGAAAAGAAAGGTCAAAAGCAAGAACTTCATGATTTTCGAGTTTCTTCAAAAGTAGGATTATTTTTCTTCCGCTGAATGATGCGTAACTTTGTGTACTTGTAATGGAGGATAAAATCATGGAAAACCAGTCGGAAGAACGGAAAATCATTCACATTGATATGGATGCGTTCTATGCTTCTGTGGAACAAATGGATAATCCCGATTTAAAAGGAAAACCGATTGCTGTTGGCGGAAGTAAGCTCCGCGGTGTGGTAGCGGCTGCAAGTTACGAAGCCCGGAAGTTTGGAGTGAAATCTGCCATGCCCAGCTCTACAGCGGCGCGGTTATGTCCGGACCTGATTTTTGTGCGTCCGCGTTTTGATCGCTACCAGGAAATATCGGCACAGATCAAAGCCATTTTTTACGAGTATACGGACCTTGTGGAACCCCTTTCCCTGGATGAGGCATTTTTGGATGTTACCACGAACAAGAAAGGTTTTCCATCGGCTACTTTGTTGGCAAAGGAAATTCGTGAACGTATTTTCAAAGAGGTCGGTTTAACTGCCAGTGCCGGAATTTCGATCAATAAGTTTACCGCTAAAATCGCCTCAGACGTTAATAAACCGAATGGGCAGTTAACCGTCGGTCCGGATGAAGTGGAAGCTTTCCTGGAGAAATTACCGATCGAACGATTTTTTGGGATCGGGAAAGTAACAGCTTCCAAAATGAAGGAGTTGGGAGTTCGCAACGGAAAAGACCTGAAGAAGAAGAGTATGACTTTTTTGACGCAGCATTTCGGGAAACAGGGGCTCCATTTTTACAATATCGTTCGGGGAATTCATCGCAGCCAGGTGAAGCCCGACAGGATAAGGAAATCCTTCGCTGTGGAACATACTTATTTTTCGGAAATCTATTCAAAACGCAAGATCCTTGAGAAATTGGAGGAAATTGCAGTCGATCTGGAGCGAAGAATGGAAAAACGCTCCATAGCCGGAAAATGTGTTTCCATAAAGGTCAAGTATTCGGATTTCACGACACAGACCCGTGCTAAAACCATCGCGGAATTTATGTGGAACAAAGCTGATTTCTTTCCGCTTGTGGAAGGTTTACTGGAGCACTTGGAGGTCGAAAAACCGGTCCGTTTGTTAGGTATCTCACTTTCCAAGTTAAATACGGAAGAAGATGAACCTGATCGGGACAAACAACTGACCCTTCAATTTTGATCGTAAAACGCTTATAATCGGATTCTTAATCCGATTCCTGTACCGAAAGTGGGATTACGGCGTGAATCAACATTCCATTGCAACTGCTGGGAAAGCGATTGGTTAAAAGTCCCGAATCCAAATAATTGTGTTCTTCCGAAAGAGTAGTGGATTTCCGGACGCAGCCAAAGGGAGCAGCCGAAAGCATTGAACTTCGGGGCACTCAAATCCGGATGAACAAACCTGCTCGTAATTTTTCCGTAAGCAAATTCACCACCGCCTGAAAGCCGCAGACTCATCCTGGTTGTTAAAGGGAAAGTGTAAGCAAAACCAATAGGAACAACAATGGAGTTTATGCGAAATGATTGTTTTTCGGACCGGTGAATGGTGTCAGGTTCGGCGGGATTGATCGGTTGTGGTACGCCTGAGCTCGCGCCTTCTATCGGCATTATAATGGTGCTCAAATAGCCATATTGGACTAAACGAGAGGTTCTGATTCCAAGGCCTGACAGGATTTCCAGGTTTGTATTCAGTTTGTACGTAATTTCTGCTTTTGCATAGAAAGTAGAGGCATGAACACGGGCAATTTCTCTTTCGTTACCGATGAAGGTGGCATCACTGAAATCATTCTTTTTTCTTTTTTCTGCTTCCCAATAAGTCAATACCGACAAAGACCATTTTCCAGCTCCTTTGTTCGATCCAAAATGCTTAAGAGCTTCCGAGACTGTTATCGAAGCTGAGTCGGGAAGCGGAACGACGGAGGTATCCGGTTTTTCTGCAATTACAAGCGTCTCCTGGTTCACCTGAATGGAGTCGATTGGTTTTCCAACAGTTTTTTCTGCATATAATTCTTGTTTGTTTACTTCGGANNTACAGGTTTACTTTTTTGACGGTAATCAGAATTTACAAGCCCGGATGCGTTTATAGTTTGAAAGTTGTTTCTCGTTATTTGCCCTTTAGTTTCAATATTTGTTTGAGAGCGGGTATCATTCGATGCAAGATGACCGGAAGAATCTCCGAAGAGCGCAGTAGTGACTGTACTCCTAGGGATTTCGTTCTGAGTGTGGAGTTTATTTTCATTCCCTCTCTGATTCTTATAAAGCAGCCCGATTGCGGCAAAACCTGTTAATCCGAAAAGAACCGGGAAAAGTATAAATAGGAATCTTCTGCGCTTCTTTTTGGAAGCGATTACATGATCGATGTTTTCCTTCACATATGGATCAGGAGTGAATGCCAGACCATCCAATCCATTCTGAAACAACAGATCTATTTCATTAGGCTCTTTCATCGTTTCTTTTTTTTTCCAGGTTATTTTTAAGCCAATCACGCGCACGTGTTAATTGAGATTTTGAAGTTCCTTCCGATATTTCCAGGTATTCTGCAATTTCTTTGTGTGTGAGGTTATCCATTACAAACAAGTTGAATATTGTCCGGTAACCCGAAGGCATTGTGTTAAGAAGCCTTAACAATTCTGCTTGTGTGTTCTCCGAATGATTTTCGGTTTCGTAAATTTCACCGGAAGTTTCAAAAAAGTTTTCATCATCCTTGAGAATCACTTTCTGCTGGCGTTTCAGCATATTAATTGCCGTGCGGATAGTTATTGTTTTGATCCACGGACCGAGCGGTAAATCGGAGTTTGCCTTTCCGCAGTTTTCGTAAACTTTAATAAATGCTTCCTGGAGAATTTCCTGCGCGTCGTCCCTGCAATTTGTATAACGCATGCACACACCAAGCATAGAAGGGGCATATTTTTCATATACCCGGTCAAAAGCTTTTTTATCGCCCTTGATGAATGCTTCTATGTGTTCCTCCATTCTGTTTCTTGCAGATTGTTGATTTTTCTAGCGTTGAAGTGTTACGTAAAATCCGCAGGCCCCTTCACCGGTTGACTTTTGATTTTCATCAAGCAGCATTTGGTTTCCTGAGAATGTAAATTGCCCCAATTCAGCTCCGTCAATTACCAAATAATTCCCGTTTGGTCCTGAAATTTGCTGAAAAGGATATGTTCCCGAAGGTAAGTAATAATAAGTAGAACTGCCAACCGTATTGTTAACGGTCAATGTGGAATTCGAAGCATTGAACGACCAGGTAATTTCGTTAACGGCATGTGTTTCATTGGCTCCGGTTATGCCTCCGGTAATGCGGATCAGATGCCACTTCCCGTCAATGGTATTGAATGGAACGCATTTGCTGCTTTTGGTTGTTTGTCTTGTTTCTTTTTGGCATCCTGCGAATAAACCAAGTGTCAAAAGCAAAACAAGTGAGCTGTAAATAGCTGATTTCATGATTTCAAAATTAGTTGATGTGAATGATTAGTGTTTAATGACACGTTGGGTAAGGGAATTTCCATTCGGATCCGTTAAAGTGACCAGGTAAACACCTTTTTCAAGATGGGATAAATCTACCAGCGGACTTTCGACGAGTGTTTCTTTGAAATAAACTTGTTGCCCCGTCATGGAATATAATTCCATTTTTGCGACGGGGAAACTTGTTTTGAACTTAAGCTCGTTGTCAAACGGATTGGGATAAGCCTGGAAATTGGCAGGGGTGAGCTCGTTTATTCCTAAATAGGGATCTATCTGGAACGTCAGAAAATGCGAATCCTCAATTACATCCTGTTCGTTCGTTGTTATTGTAGTTGTTAATTGAAAAGTTCCTGCTCCGGGATTATCAATGGGAATCGTATCCACACTGTGACAGATGTAAGNNGCATGAGTACTGTTTATGCCGCAGCCTCCGTATGGAAAAGTGGTGTAGCAGACAACCTTCAGCGCATCATTCGTTGTCGGATTGGCAGGAATAAGTTTTAAACTGTCGATTGCCGCCAGTTGCGCATCAACCTGATTTGCCAGTAGGAGGAAACCCGCCATCAGAAATCTTGTAATTTGTTTATTTCTCATTTTTTACTGTTTAAATGTTGTTTGTTGATTGCAATGCGCCAGCGCTGAAGCTATGGCGTAAGCGTTCTAAAAGGAATACAAAACAAAAAAATGAAAGGTTGCATCTGCATGGAATATTTTTTCGGAAATTTGTATCCGAATCAAAACATGCTGTCGGACAGTTTTGCTTATTCTGTCCTTTAAAGATAGATCTGTCTGTAAAATGTTGGTTTATGCCTGCTTCAAATGCATTTACTACAGATTTATTTACAATTCCCTTGTTAATAAAAAATAGAGTTTCTATCTTTGCACCCCTCAAAGTGGATTTTGGGGATATTGTCTTATTTAAAAATAAAGGTTAGTGAATACTTTAAGTTACAAAACTGTTTCTGCTAACAAGGAAACCGCTGATAAGAAGTGGTTGTTGGTAGATGCTGAAGGCCATACAGTTGGTCGTTTGGCAAGTGAGGTAGCGAAGTTAGTACGTGGAAAACACAAGCCAAACTTCACGCCACACGCTGACTGTGGAGATAACGTAATCGTTATCAATGCAGCAAAAGTGTCGTTCTCCGGAACTAAATTGGAGAACAAAGAGTACGTTCGATACACTGGATATCCAGGAGGACAACGTTCATTGACTGCGCAAGAGTTATTGCAACGCAGCCCTGAACGTGTAATCGAAAAAGCGATTAAAGGGATGTTGCCAAAGAATACTTTGGGTCGTCAGCTTTACAGAAATGTAAAAGTTTACGCTGGTGCAGAGCACAAGCATGACGCTCAAAACCCTGAGGCTATTAACTTAAAAGCTAATAAATAAAGGATATGGAAGTAGTAAACGCATTAGGAAGAAGAAAAACTTCAGTTGCTCGTGTATACTTGATGAAAGGTACGGGTAAGATGACAATTAATAAACGTGATTACAAGGAGTTCTTTCCGGTAGCTATTTTGCAGGGTAAAGTTGAGCAGCCGTTCAACCTGACTGATACTTTAGGTCAATACGACATTAAAGTAAACGTAGCAGGAGGAGGAATCAACGGACAGGCAGAAGCTATCCGTTTGGGNNATTTCACGCGCTTTGGTAGAGGTATCAGGAGATTTCAAAACATTGTTGAAAGCAGAAGGTTTGATGACACGTGACCCTAGAATGGTTGAGCGTAAGAAACCGGGACAGCCGAAAGCACGTAAGAAATTCCAGTTCTCTAAACGTTAATTTGAATTTTATTTTCTTCTGTCGATGGATAGAAGAAGGTTGTTTAGTATCCAAGCAC
>DJFP01000056.1 GCA_002432565.1 Flavobacteriales bacterium UBA5869 | reverse complement strand
AGGGATATTTCTCATTAAGTTAAATGGTTCTCCGGAAGCCTGAACCACCAAATTGTCCTCGATTCGGATTCCAAGTCCTTCTTCCGGGATATAGATCCCCGGCTCACAGGTAAACACCATATTCGCTTCGATCGGGACATTCCATAAACCAACATCGTGCGTGTCCAATCCAAGGAAATGTGACGTTCCGTGCATGAAGTACTTTTTATATGCCGGCCAGTTCGGGTCCTGGTTTTTGATATCTGTTTGGTCCAGTAATTTCAATCCAAGCAACTCCGATTCCATTATGCGGCCCACTTCTTTTTGGTATTCAGCCAGCATCGTTCCCGGAACAAGCATTTTTTCGGCCTGTGATTTAACACGCAAAACAGCGTTGTAAACTTCTTTTTGTCTGGGAGTAAAACGTCCGTTAACCGGAATGCTTCTTGACATGTCCGAGGAGTAATTTGCATATTCCGCTCCTACATCCAATAGGATTACATCACCGTCCTGGCATTGCATGTTGTTTTCAATATAATGCAGCACACATGCATTTTTACCCGACGCAACAATCGGGGTGTAAGCCCATCCTTTGGAACGGTTGCGCAGGAACTCATGCGAAAATTCTGCTTCGATCTCGTATTCCCAAACACCTGGTTTCACAAAGCCAAGAATTCTGCGGAATCCTTTTTCGGTGATATCACACGCCGTCTGCATCAAATCCAATTCGATCTTTTCTTTCACGGAACGGATCTGGTGCATGATTGGTGCGCTTTTGTGTACCTGGTGTGCCGGATAATCTTGTTTTACCTGGATGATGAAACGGTCTTCACGTGTCTGAACAGTTGTGTCGGCTCGTAAATGCTCGTTTGTGTTCAGGTAAATCCCTTCCGCTTCGGCCATTAATTGCTTAAAGATCGTTGGGAATTGCTGCAGCCAATAAACAGTTTTGATACCTGCTGTTTCAAATGCCTGGTCTTTATTTAGTTTAGCTCCTTCCCAAACTGCAATATGATCGTTGGTCTCTTTCAGAAAAAGGACCTCGCGGTGCGCTTCATTACTTGAATCCGGAAATAGAACAAGGATACTTTCTTCCTGGTCTACTCCCGATAAATAAAAAATATCTCGGTGCTGTGTAAACGGAAGCGTACCATCTGCGCTAACGGGGTAAATATCATTCGAATTGAAAACAGCCAGGGTCTTTTTTGCCATTTTTGCCGTAAACTTTTTACGGTTTTCAATAAAGAGTTTATTGTCTATTGGGAAATACTTCATGTTACTATCTATAAGTCTCGTGAAATTAGTAAAAAAAAGAATCACATAAGGTGACTTCGACTCCGCCCAGCCACCTTAATAAGATGTTTTTTTACAAAGGGACATAGAGCGAAGCCGAAGTGAACTTTTTTCATACCGGTGAGTAGATCGTAAGTACTTTACGAACTACAGGGTGCAAATTTGTATCATCAAAGTTCAAACAGTATGAAAACAATATTCGACAGCATCTTACTAAACCGCATCCAATTTGAAAGTTCATCAACAGAAGTACAGCTGGATTGCTGCATCTATGAAAACGGAAATGCCTTTGAAAGCCAGATTTTTGTGAGTATGAGTGCATTCAACCAGTTAATGTGTGAATTAAGTGTTCGTGGAATAGATCTGGATATGGATGAGAATCTGGATACTATTGTTATCTCTGATTCCGAAATCATTTATTCGATGGATTTAACAGCGAATACCGATAAGCCGATTTTCTTACCTTATTATTGTTTGCCTGAACAGAATAAGTTGTTAAGAGCCTAGATATGTGAGATTTTCAGAAATATCTTTGGAGTAAGAAAAAAAGTTGTATTTTCGAATTGTGTTCTTTGGAACATATTGGTTTGAAAAATAGTATCTATGAAAAAAGTTATTGCGCTTTTTGCGTTTGGGTCGGTCTTTTTAGCTGGCTGTCCGAAGCATGAAATTATTCCGGCACCGACACCAAAGGTGGAACTGGAATCAAGTTTTATTGGAATTGTAAATGGAAGTCAGTTGGAGTTGACCCAAAATGTTGACGGATATTATTTGGATGTAACAAAAACAAAGTTCATCCAGCCTTCACCGACACCTTCACTGGCTACTTATTACGCAAATATGAAGTCGCCCAATACATTGGTTTCGATTCGGGTAGGTTTGGGTTCACTTCAGTTTGACGGAAGTGCGAACAGTGATCCTAGTTTGTCTGTGTTTAACAACTTCTTTACCACAATGACTACTCCGACTTATGAAGCAAATGCTTACAATGGTTTTGAAGTGGTTTACCGTGATGGTTCAGGAAACGTTTGGAAATCTGATCCTGCGTCAACTCCTCAGGACGTTGTTTTCACAGGAATTGTACAGGAATCTGACGGTTCGGGAGATTACTCGAAATTCACATGTACATTTAATTGTAATGTATATCGGAAAATACCGGACTTATCGACTCCGACTCCGCTTGATGACTCGGTAACACTTACATTACCGATCGAGAACGCGGTTCTAAAGGGTTGGTTTAAAAGATAATTGATAATTTAAAGAAGCCATTTGTCAATCGACAGGTGGCTTTTTAGTTGATTCTGTATGCAGCAACTGAAAATTGGAATTATTGGGGATTTTAACTTTACCTTCAATACGCACCATGCAACAAATATGGCCTTAGACCATGCAGGTCGTTTTCTGGAAGTAGAGTTGTCTTATTACTGGATTAAGATCAACGAGATCATAAACATGAAGCCTCAGCAGTTATCAAATTATGATGGCTTTTGGTTTGCCCCGGGTCCATACCTCAATTTATTTTATCTCAATGGAGTAATCGATTTGCTGCTCCAACAGGAAGCACCTGTTTTTATTACCGGAGAAGGATATAAAGCCTTAATCGATGTATTGATTCACCGCAATAACCTCAGTGCAAACGGAGAAAAATTAATTTCGGATAACCTGGTAGACGGCAATCATTTCGAACGTGTTTACGTGGTACCGCATTCTTCTGCACTCATCCATTTATATGAAACCCGTAATCCGGAAGAACTAACGGCTACACGTTATAGTTTGTACCCGCAGTTGATCGGAAGCCTGACGGAAACAGACCTGGATATTGAAGCTTACAACCAGTTTGAAGAGCCTGAAATTATTAGCTTGAAGAATCGCCGGTTTTTCCTGGCATGTGGATTCTGCCCGCAGATTAGTTCGACCCGGGAACTTCCTCATCCCTTAGTTTATACTTTTGTGAAATCCTGCTTTCTGAGCAATTAATCTTCGTGCCGTTGCACTTCTTCGAAATATTGGTCGATCAGCAGGTTTTTTCCTAATGCTGCTTCAACTGCCAATACATCACAACGCTCATTTTCCGGATGTCCGTTGTGTCCTTTCACCCAGATAAATTCAATCTTGAAAGATTTGGCAACCGATAAGTAACGAAGCCACAGATCTTTGTTTTTTTTCTTGGCAAAGCCTTTTGCCTGCCAACCGTAAACCCATCTTTTTTCGATAGCGTCTATTACATATTTGGAATCCGAATAAATTCGGACAGGAATTGTATTGGTTTTCAAACTTTCCAGGGCACAAACAACCGCAAGGAGTTCCATCCGGTTATTAGTTGTAAGCCGATAACCCTGGGAAATTTCTTTAACGGATTGCTTGTATTTCAATATGATTCCGTAGCCTCCCGGACCCGGATTCCCTCTGGCAGAGCCGTCTGTAAATATTTGAATGTATTCTGACACAAAGACAAAGTTATAAAAATCCGGCGTTTTAAAATTTCCGGTAAATATTGTATAAAAACCGAATTTAGCTAAATAGTTGTTAAAAATTCACCCTGGTGGATTTTTTAGGATTCCAATAGTCAGAACTGCTGAATAGGTCGATTATTCTTCCGAATGCACTAATTATACCGATAAATTGATGGTTTTTAATTCGGTAATAAGGTATTAACTTTCAAGAAATGTTGGAAATAGCAAAATTTGGGTTTTGAAATACATAATTTAATATGCAATTTTGTAATCGAAAAGGAGCTGATATCTTCAGTTTCTGATTCAGTGAATAGTGGTTAGGTTAGGTTAACGAAAAGCGGTCAGCAATGACCGCTTTTTGTTTTTTAAACCATATACTATTTTTGAAGTTCAAACTAAAGTTTATTTATTTGACAAGCTCAAGGAACCCGGCTTTTTCAATCGGATTGTTGTCCTTTAAAATTCCGTTTAATTTATAGAAATAAACTCCTTCGCTGCAAGGATCTCCTCCCTGAGTTTTACCGTCCCAGAAAATCGTTCCTGTTACATTTTTTCCTTCGTGAACTACATTTCCCCAACGATTTACGATAAGGATGTCAAATGACTTGAAAATGTCTTTCTTGAAAGAGAAAACTTCATTCGTTCCGTCACCGTTAGGAGTAATGATATTCGGCATCTCGAAATCACCTGTAACGGTGATGACCGTCGTGTAAGTATCAAAGCATCCGTTCGGATCTTCTACTGTTAATGTAACGGTGTATGATCCGGCAGAGTAATATGTAGGATAAATGGAAGCTCCCGAATTATTGATTACCTGGGAATTTGGGGCCATGTCCCAGGTCCAGGTAGAAATTCCACTTACACTGCTCGACTGGTCATCCAATTCAACGGTTGTACCTAAATCAATGTATGTTGGATTTACCACAAAGTAGGCATTCAATCCGATATCCGGAATAGTAATAGGATTCATCGGATAAACGACTTCACAGTTATTGCTGTCTGTAACGGTCAAAGTCGGATTATAGGTTGTTACATCATGATATGTGTGCGTAAAGCTTGTAGAATCATTTACTGTTGTTCCGTCATCTAAAGTCCATAAGATGGTTTCCAGGAAGCTGGTTGCGCCTATAGTGAAATCAACATCCTGGCCGCAACCACCCGCATTCTGTGTCCATGAAGGATTTGCTACCGGTCCGAAGATTGTCAGGTAATCAACATAGGTTGTATCTGAAGTACA
>DJFP01000145.1 GCA_002432565.1 Flavobacteriales bacterium UBA5869 | reverse complement strand
AATTCGTAATTCTACACAAAAAGCTGAGCCTTCTCCGTATAATCAATGATTTTGATCTGAATATTCGTTCCCGGATTTTCAGCAGTCTTCTTACCGATCATAAAACTCGCATCGATCTGTTCACACAGGGATCGGATAAGCTCAAAACCGAGCTTGGATGGGTTTTCTTCTTTACCAGCTTTGATTCCCGGGCCATTATCTGTAACTTCAATCTGAAGGGAATTACCTAGTTGAGAAACGTGGATCTTAACAATCAGCTTTTTGTAGGGTATCGTGGCATGCTTATACGAATTCGTTATCAATTCATTCATGATCAAACCAATAGGAACTGCTTTTGAAATGGGCAGAATCAGCTCCCCTGAATCTACTTCCAGAATAACGTCCGCATTGCCTCCAAAAGCGTGTTCTACATTTCGGATCAGTTCTACCATGTAATTCATCATATTTAAATTCCCAACTTTCGAGCCTGAATACATTTGCTGATGCACCAATGCCATGGAATATACACGTCCACGGCAATCCTCCAGAGCATCTATCACCTCCTGTGAGTCTGAATTGTTCTTTTTGATATTGATGAGGCTTGTTACGATATTCAGGTTGTTTTTCACCCGGTGGTAAAGTTCCGCCAAAAGCAATCGCTTCTCGTCAATAATATTCCGGATTTGTTCTTCTTGCCGGATATTCAGCCAGGTAATAACAGTAATCTGCATTAAACCGCAAAAGAATGCGAAGAGCCCGTTAAATACCTTCAAAGCATCCATTGTGGTATCCGGAATCTTTATGGGGTAATAGTTCGGTCCGAAGACTACCAGGAAACCAATCGTCAGGAAATAAATCGTGCACCAGGTAATCAAATGCGCAAAAGTCTCCCTTCTCCCATAAATCTGGACAATCGAAAGTGTCAAGGGAAAAAAGTACATTAATACATTACTTTCCAGCCGCATATAAATGGTGGCCACTCCCAACAAATAAATACCGATTGCAAAAAACAGGTAGGAAGCCAGGATAAACTTTTGCTTGTAATTCAGCAAAAAGATGGTTGCTGCCAACCCCAAAACGACAAAAAGATGAAAATTCAGGAATTGAAACCCAATAATTTGAAAAACGATAAAGGCAGCAATTACATTCAGGGTTCCGATCAAACTCAGGAAATTGACCTTACGAACTAAATTTTCCTTCCATTCAGGTGTTGACTCAGGCCATTTTAGTCCTAATTTATTGCTTATCACGCGTTTCAGTTTTGGCTAATATACCAACATTTTTTTTTAAAAATGCGGGTTATGTCAGATATGCTGTATACATTTGAAGCAAAATTAATAGACTCGATCCATGCCTATGCAGAAGACCTTTTTACATGCTGTCTTACTTTTCACTTTTTTGTTTATCACCACTAGTGCTGATGCTCAACCATACGTGCTGGGAAATCGCAAACCTTACTCCTGGATGATCGGTGTAAGCTGGACAGCAGTAGAAGATGACGGTCGGGGATTATGCCAGCCGTTTGATGTTGCGCAATCTTGGAATTACGAATATTTCCCAACGCGTATCATGGTCGACAAATACTTTAAGTACGGATTGAGCGCAGAGTTTTCCGGTGCGTTTGTTACTTACAAGCCTGCCAAACTAATTAATGACACTATTGGTCGTTCCGGGGTATTCCTGTCACTTGACCTGAACTGCAAATACAGCTTTTATCCATTAATTACTCCACGCTGGCTGGATCCTTACGTTTCTTTGGGAATCGGGATGACGCAGCGCACACCTATGCCGGGAGTAACAGCTTTAACCGGAAATATAGGTGTTGGGGTTAATTTATTCTTCTTCAGGGGCTTAGGATTTCAAATCCAGTCTTCCGGGAAACTTGCCGTCACAGGAGGAAATTTAGCCGGAGGAAACTACCTGCAGCACAATGTAGGTCTTGTTTATAAGTTCAACTCAGGCGCACGCGGAAGTGAGAATTTCAACAAGAAGCGCTATAAGTGGACTAACAAGAAACAGAAGTACAAAGGGAATAAACGCGGCGGATAATCTCAGAATGAGAAACAGAAACAGAATGATGATCTAATCCTCATTCTTGCTCTCATTCTCTTTCTCGGGCTTTAGCCCTTCAGGCCCATCATCAACAAATCGATATCCTTGTATTTCAGGTCGAAAACACGCCCTAATACTTCACTTACAAGGATTCCTTTGTAGATATAAACTCCGGAGCGGAAACCGTGGTCGTTCCGGATCAGGTCCAGACATCCTCCCGATTCTCCCATATCCATCAGGATCGGAGAAAAGATATTCGAGAGTGCAAATGATGCAGTTCTGGGAACTCTCGAAGCAATATTCGGCACACAGTAATGGACTACTCCGTGTTTTACAAACGTAGGATTGTTGTGATTGGTTACCCGTGAGGTTTCAAAACATCCTCCCTGGTCGATACTCACATCTACGATCACTGAACCTTCCTTCATGTTCTCCACCATTTCTTCGGAAACCACGCAAGGTGTTCTTCCCAGTGGGGAGCGGATTGCACCGATTACCACATCTGCACGCATGATTGATTTTGCCAAAACCTTCGGTTGTAAAACCGAAGTATAAATACGTGACCCCAAATCGTTCTGCAAACGGCGCAAACGGGATAAGCTGTTATCGAATACTTTTACGGAAGCTCCCAAACCTATTGCAGCACGCGTAGCAAATTCTCCCACTGTTCCTGCACCAAGTACAACTACTTCTGTGGGCTGCACACCGGCAATCCCACCCAGCATAATTCCTTTTCCTTCGTTGAAAGAAGAAAGTAATTCTCCGGCAATCAAAATGGATGTTGTTCCGGCAATTTCTCCCATGGTTCGAACCACAGGAAATACTCCCTGCTCATCACGGATATAATCCCATGCAATAGCCGTTATTTTCTTATCGATTAATTTCTGAAGAATACTTTTCGGCTGAATACTTAATTGTAAGGCAGAGATCAGGGTTTGATGTCCTTTCATCAGGTCAACTTCTTCCTCCGATGCCGGCGTGACTTTCAGGATGATATCACACTCAAAAATCTCTTTATTCGATGAGCAAAGCTCTGCTCCTGCTTCGGAATACTCACGGTCGCTGAATTTACAGGATTCACCTGCACCTCTCTCCACACGTACGTCATGTCCGTTCGCTACTAAAAATGAAACCGCTTCGGGAACCAGCGCTACACGCCTTTCCTGAAAACTCTGCTCCTTTGGGATACCGATTACCAATCTTCCTTTTTTCTTAGCAATTTCGAGCATTTCCTCCATTGGAAGAATATTGCCCTCTTTCAAAAGTTGCTTGAGTAATTCCGGGTCCTTTACCATAGTCTGCGTCCAATTTTAGCCAAACGAAGTTACGAAAAAAAGGAATATGAAATAGTGTTCCCGACAAAGACATTATTCAAAAACACTTCTTCATTTCATCCCTTAAAACAAGAAAAAAAATCGTCAGAACCAAAATCGCAACCGCTTAATATTCATATAGTTAAACCAAAAACTGTTCGCAAATTAGCGAACAAGCGAACAATAGAATTCTGAAAGCTTAAAATTTACAAATTCAAGAATTCAAAAGGTTTCAATCAATGTGTATGATCCGTTCACCGGCATCATTCAACATTATTTTTACCCTCACAACTTCTTCGGGCAGCAAAGGTTCAATGATCTCTGCCCATTCCACAAAACAAACCGCGCCAGAATACAGCATTTCTTCGATACCGGCATCCAGGGCTTCTTCCGCAGAATTCAACCGGTAAACATCAAAATGCATGACTTCTCCGAAGTAAGGAGAATCGTACGTATTCACCAGCGAGTAAGTCGGGGAACCTTCCGGGGATTCTATGCCCATTGCACGCAGCACAGCTGTGATAAGGGTTGTTTTTCCCGAACCCATTTCCGCATAAAAAGCTACAACTTTTCTGTTTCCGAGTATTTCCAATAATTCCCTGGCAACAAACGGAACATCATCCAAATTATGTGCTATCAATTCTTTCACTTCGACTGTAAAATTACGAATGGGATCAATAATTCCTCCATTGAAATTCCTCCGTGCTGGAATGTGTCGTTGTAATAGTTTACAAAGTGATTGTAGTTATTTGGATAGACGAAATAATCCTGCTCACGGGTAAATACGAACTCTGCAGACAAACTGGATTTGGGCAGACCTACTTTATCCGGATGTTTGATCGTAAAAACTTCTTTGTCTTTATAACTTAAGTTCCGGCCTGTTTTGTAACGCAGATTGGTATTTGTACTTCGATCTCCGACAATCTTCACAGGATTCGTCACACGAACAGTACCATGGTCCGTAGTAATCACCACTTTCCCTCCTTTTTCGGCAATTTTCTTAAACATTTCCTGCAGCGGAGAATGCTCGAACCAGGAAAGCGTCAATGAGCGGTAAGCAGCTTCATCGGCTGCCAATTCCTTGATCATATCCATTTCAGTGCGGGCGTGAGAAAGCATATCGACAAAATTGTAAACAATAGCGTTCAACTGGTTGTCCCAAAGTGTATGGAACTGATCTACCAGTTTTTTACCCGCATCCAGGTTCGTGATCTTGTGGTACGACCATTTGATATTTTTCCCGTTACGTTTCAGGTTTCCTTCGAGGAAGGCTGCTTCCTGCATATTCTTTCCGCCTTCATCTTCTTCGTTCAACCAAAGATTTGGAAAGCGTTTTTCTATTTCCGAGGGCATTAACCCGGCAAAAAGGGCATTTCTGGCATAATGCGTTGCAGAAGGCAAAATGGAATAGACAATTTCTTCTTTCTCGATGTTGAAGTAGTTCGAAATAATCGGTTTCAGGATCTGCCACTGATCGTAACGTAAATTATCGATAACCATCAGGAAAACACGCTCATCCAATAATGGAAAGACCTGCTCTTTCAACAGGTGATGCACCATATCAGGTGCTTCTTCCCTGCCGTTGAACCAATCTTCGTAATTGTTTTCGATGAACCTGCAGAACAAATCGTTTGCTTCCTTGCGTTGTGCATCCAGAATCTCACGCATTCCCTGGTCTTCAATTCCTTTGAATTCCAAATCCCAGTAAGTCAGCTTCTTAAAAACATCTTTCCATTCTTCCGCATCCAAACGACCGTTGAGCTGCATTCCTAACTGACGGAATTCCTGCTGGTAGTTTGAATTCGTTTTTTGCGAAACCAATTTCCGGTGGTCCAGATTCTTCTTCAGGCAAAGCAATAGCTGGTTCGGGTTAACGGGCTTGATCAGGTAGTCCGCAATCTTACTGCCGATCGCTTCTTCCATGATGGATTCTTCCTCACTTTTGGTAATCATTACAACCGGGGTCATCGGAGTAATTTCCTTGATACGCGCCAATGTTTCCAAACCGGAAATACCCGGCATATTCTCGTCCAAAAAGACAATGTCGTAATTGTTTTCCTGGCATTTTTCCACCGCTTCACTACCGTTGTTAATGAGTTCTACCTCGTATCCTTTTGCTTCCAAAAAGAGTACGTGAGGTTTCAGGAACTCCATTTCGTCATCTGCCCACAGAATCTTTGCTTGCATATCCTAAAGATTAATTAGCTTTGAATTGATTTATAAAGGTATTCAATTGCGCACAAACACACATCGAAATAATAAAAAGAAAATCATCAACGACCCGGTTTACGGTTTTATTTCAATTCCCGACGAATTTATTTTCGACCTGGTGGAGCATCCTTTTTTCCAAAGATTGAGGAGAATCAAGCAATTGGGAATGACACACCTCGTTTACCCCGGGGCTTTACACACCCGTTTTCACCATGCAATCGGGGCAATGCACCTCATGTCGCAGGCTGTGGCAGTAATCCGCAGGAAAGGCCATGAAATTACCATCGAAGAAGAGCGCGCCGTTTTAGTTGCGATTCTATTACACGATATCGGGCACGGACCATTCAGCCACGCGCTGGAGTACGACATCGTAAAGAATGTCAGCCACGAGCAGATTTCATACTACTTTATCCAGGCATTGAAACGGGATTTCCCCGACCATTCGGACGATTTGGAACGGGCACTGATGATCTTCGCCAATAAATACCACAAAACATTTCTTTACCAATTGGTTTCCAGTCAGCTGGATATGGACCGACTGGATTATTTAACCCGAGACAGTTTTTTTACGGGAGTTTCCGAAGGAATTGTGGGTACGGAACGGATNNGATGTACTGGCAGGTTTACCTGCATAAAACAGTTGTTTCGGGTGAATTCATGCTGATCAATATTCTGCGAAGAGCCAAGAAACTTATCCGCGACGGCGAAACCTTGTTCGGAAGTCCGGCTTTGTTGTTCTTTATGAGCCGGGATATCCAAAAATCAGATTTTGAAACAAACCCGGAGATCCTGAATACTTTCGCTCAACTCGACGATTTCGATGTGATGGGAGCAGTAAAAGTATGGCAGAACCACCCCGACAAAGTATTGTCCATTCTTTCAAGGAACCTGGTAGACCGCAACCTGCATAAGGTGGAAATTGCCAAAGAACCGTTCAGTCCCGACCGCATTTTGATGGAGAAAGAATTGGTGCGCACGCAATTTCAGTTGAATGATGAAGAAATCAATTACTTTGTCTATTCCGAACAACTCTCAAACAATGCATACAGCCAGGTGAAACAAACCATTAACCTTCTGAAGAAAGACGGACAAACGATTGATGTTTCCAAAGCTTCGGACAATCTGAACATTTCCGCATTGGCACAGCCGGTTGAGAAATATTGTTTGTGTTATCCGGTCATCAGACATTAAGACTTTGAGACTTCAGGATTTTAGGACTTTAATTTTTATGAAACAAAACATTCAGTCCTAACATCTTAATATCCTTTAGTCTTATATATCCCAAAAAATCGAACCAAGCTAGTATGAATACTAAAATGCCATTGAAACTTCTAATTACCAAGGGCTTTTTGCTCTCTGGAATACTACTTCTATCTGCCTGCAGTAATTCCGGGAACAAAGATCTCCCCAAAAAAAAGAAAGCAGACACTCCGGTAAAGGATGAACCAATAGTTGCATTGCAAGACAAAGAAGTATTCGATATCCTGAAGTTCCTTGTTGACGAAGAAGCAAAAGACGACCGAAAAGCAAAGGTGGACTATAAAAATCATTCGGTTTCATTTAAAAACGACGGTGATCCTTACGAAGTCAGTTATAGCCAAATTGCGGCTGAAGATCTGAATCACGATGGATTGACGGATTACATCGTGACACGCACTTCGGAAGGAATGCTCGGAGGGAATGCGAATACCAATTCGGAAATTTTGTACCTCATCATGGGACCGGATGACCGAATTGCGCAAAGGCACGAAATTCTGACCTATGCGGCATTTTCCTACAACATCCTGGAAATTAACAGCTATAAGAAGGGGAAATTAAAAGTAGAGGCAACTCAGAATTACAGGACCTATATGCCGGAAGATGATGAACCTTTAGGAGCTACCAATTTGACCTTTACATACAAAAACGGGAATGTGTACGAAGAAAGCTACCTCGAAGAGTGTGAACTGGCAAAATGGAAAAACAAACAGCTTTTCCGTGGATCAGAAGTAACCCGGACAATCGACATACACAATTACACGGAATCGGTACACGAGAAATTCACCAACAAAGATTTTGCATTTTCGGCGGATTTTTCAGGATGCGATAACCTGAACCTTGTTTTGGATGCAACATTCGCTTACAACGGAAAAAACAAGGAATTCATCCGTCAGAAAAGAGACCGTTTCCTGGAATATTTGAAGAATAATACTTCGCTTGAGAAAGAGATTACGGCCATTCAAAGCTATTTCACGGACATAGATCCATCCGAAGAAGCGATTGATCTGGATGGCTTCACATTCCGCTTAATTACCAACCAGGAAAAAGGAAAAACATCCTTCAGACTGATTATCGATCAGACGAGAAACCCGGACCAAACAGAGAATTGGGAAATTACTACGAGACATTAAGACTTTTAAGACTATAGACAAAAGAATCAAGACTTAAACTGGGTGAAACCAACCAGTCTTGAATTTATAAGGCTAAAAGTGATTTTGATTGTTCAAATCATGTCTTTGGTCCAATGTCTTGCGTCTCTAGTTTTTAAAAAAATCGTTTATTTACACAAAATTAAAGCTTATGATGATTGTTTGGATTATTCTGGGTGCGATCGGTGGATTGATTGCCCTTGTATTAGTAATTGCTGCTTTCAGCAAGAAAGATTTTGCCGTAGAGCGTACCATTACAGTCAACAAACCACTGCCTGAAACGTATGATTTCCTGACATCGCTGAAAAAACAAAACCAATGGAGCAAATGGACCCAGCTGGATCCAAACATGAAGCTGACATTTATCGGAGAAGATAAAACCGTCGGATTCACTTCCAAATGGGAAAGTGACCACAAACAAGTGGGTGAAGGAGAACAGGAGATCAAAAAACTGATCCCGAATCAACGCATCGAAACTGAATTGCGTTTCCTAAAACCCATGAAAAGTATTGCAAATGCTTATTTCACGGTAGCTGCTGAAGGGGATGAACATACACGCGTTGCCTGGGGATTCACCAGCAAAACTCCGTGGCCGTTCAATGCCTTTATGCTTTTCTTCAACATGGAGAATGCCATTGGAAAGGATTTCCAGGAAGGATTAGAAAATATGAAACGAATGATAGAAGCCGAGTAATCGGCTTTTTGTTTTACCACTGATGCACAGATTATGAGCGAGCCTACCGGTCTCGCTTTTTTATTTTATAATTATCCAATTATATATAAACCCGAAAGGCGGCTGGTAAGCGCCTCAAAAATCTGTGCATCCGCGGCAAGATAAGAGTGCCTGCTGGCAGGAACATAATTATGAAATCACGCACCATCTTTATTTTGCAGAAATTAATCCAAAAAATTCACCGGGAGCGCCGCAATAATCTCATCAGCCCCTTTCTTTACTGATTCAAAAAATGCGGTTATTTCTTCATCGGAAAGGTCGTCGATGAAATGCTGTTGGAAATGTTCATTCAAGCGCTGGCTCATTTGGTACTTGATGGCAAATACCAACTCAGCCAATTCTTCCCTGTTAGCAGAATGGTAATTCACCTCATTCAATTTTTTGCTGAGATTAGTTAAATACGATTCTAAAAGTTGTTCTTTCGTCATACCGGAAGTTACAAAAAATCAACGTATAGTCCTTGTCTCTAGTTACTGTTTGACAAGCATTCTTTGGATCAACACTCCATCCTTCTCCAGTTCCACGAAATAAACCCCGTTCTCCAGGTCTGACAATGGAATGCTTACCTCTTTGCTATTTGAGAAATCAACTGCATCTGTTTTTACGATTTCTCCTGAAACGCTTAGTATTCTCAGTTCAATTACTCCCAATTCAAATGCATTCTCACACCGAAGTGTTACGCTTGCCGCCGCCGGATTCGGGAAAAGTGTGAAGTCTGTGCCTGCAAATAGTTCCTTTAAGGATGTCGTATTTGAAAAAACGGTTGTCTGGACCGTAAGTGAACAGCCGTTTTGATCTGTAATGACGCATGTGTATGTTCCCGCGCACAAATTCACTGCCGTTGCAGTAGTCTGATTTTGTGGATCATTCCACTGGTAGGTATACGGAGCATTACCGCCCGTAGCAACGACAAATGTTTCTCCGTTACAAGTTCCTTCATCCATTCCTGGAAAACCACTGGCACTGATTGGCTCGGCAGATGCTATTTCGAAGCAAACCTGGTCTGTCAATCCGTTATTGTCTGTGACGGTCACACAGTAACTCCCTTCCTGAAGATTCGATGCTGTTGGGGTTGTTTGTGAACCGGTATTTGCACTCCATTGATATGAATAAGGTCCCTGACCTAAGTTCGGGTGAACGGTTACGCTAGTACCTCCGGTTTGACATCCGCTGCCCGCATAGGTCAATGTCAGGTTCAGGCCGTTACTCGCAGGAATAGTAACTGTTACGTCCATTTTTACCGGCAAGTGGTCGGAGGAATAATACAAGGCGCGCACTACTGAATCCGGGTACTGGGAATTTGTTCCCGCCAGGATACTTTGGTTGTAATGGTTCCCATCATTACCGATCGCTTTGTAGGAACCGGTGTTGTACTGAAGCAGGTTCGCTCCGTTCATGACGTTCTGCGACACTAAAATATGGTCAAAACGGTCATCCAATCCGCCGGTAACACCACAATCGGTGGAACCGCTTACACGCGGAGATTGTGTATGGATTGCTGCGAACGAACTGTTGTTTGTCCAGTTTCCGGGTATGTTGATCGGATCTTTCAGGAAATTTGCAGCTCCGCTTACCAGGTTTTGATAGCATACTTCGGTGCTGCGGTACGTATTCAAATCACCGCAAACAAATAAATGACGTCCCTGCGGTCTTTCGTCCAGCACCGAGCGAAGCAGCTGGGTTTGAGCCGCACGATCAGCCTGATCCGCACTCGCACTTCCCGCTTTCAAATGGCACATGAACACTTCTATGAAACAGGTATCGTGATGCTGCGGCAAAGTTGCGTCGTTTACATACAAGATGTAGTGATTGATATCACGCGGATAAGTTTGGATAATGCGCTGTTCTTTCAGAGTCAGTTTGGATGCGTTGTAAAACAACATGTTCTGCAAATCGCCCCCCGCAGAATTATTCACCCATTGCGCGCGTTGGTAATGCGTGGTCCCGAAGACATTCAAAGCCCGGTTCAAAACGCTGTCACAGCCCGCTGCCGTCTGGATTTCGCATCCCGCCAAGATATCCGGCTTCAGGTACTGCATGATCTTACGCAGGGAATCTGCCCGGTTGGGGAGATTGACATTACTGCTACCACAATCGTTGCGTCCATTTGGAAAGTTCAACAGGTTGTAGGAGACAATGCGCACAGGAACGGTTTGAGCCGAGGCAGTGATTCCAAGAGCAAGTAAAAGAGCGAATAAAACGTATTTCATCCGGCAAAATTACAACGGAAAATCGCGGGAAACCAGCAATAAACACAGTAAATTCAGGTAAATCGGTTTAGCCCTCTCTTTTTTAGGGATAAAGCAGGGATGATCTGAACGCCTGGTCGAAAATCCGGTCAAACGCTCATTTCTATACATTTATTCCACAACAAGTATGGAAGAACCTGATTCCCCCAATTCATCCGTGATTCTCAAAAAGTAGGTTCCTTTGCTTACCGAACGGCAATCCACATTAACTCCTCCCTCTACCGAGCTAAAAGGTACTTCCTGTACCCTGCCGATATTGTCAACAAGTTCAACAGCTGTAATTTTCACGTGTCCATTTTCACCAACGAAAGCAAAAGCCTTTGTAGGATTCGGAGAAACAAAATGCTCGTTTGCCAGAGAAACTTTCACCGACAGAACAGGACTTAAAACAGATTGACCATCGTAATCCGTTTGTTTCAGGCGGTAATAATTAATTCCCTTGTCGGGCGAACTGTCTGTGTAGCTGTAACTAACCGGATCTGAACTTGTTCCTGCACCTTCTATCATTCCGAGTGTTTCCCAGATCAGTCCATCTGTTGATCTCTGCACAGCAAAATAATCATTGTTCATTTCCGATTCGGTTGTCCAGCTTAGGCGCACTTCTCCTGACTTACTTGTGGCATTCCAGGCAGAATATCCAACAGGCATGACAATCGCACAGTTTGTGGTTGCTGATCCCCCGGCATTGTTTAAAGTAATCGTTTGAACAGTATTTGCATAATTAGTCACCAAAAGCACATATACCTGTCCGGTAGCAACGCCAGGTAAATTTACCTGCTCTATCGCTGATGTAGAATACGAGCAATCAAGCGGAGCCCCATAAGTGTTACAGGCAGATGTTCCGGCAGAAACATTGGCAAATGGTCCCCAGATGGCAAAATCCACATCCGAACCGGCTGTAATATCAACAGTCAAAGTTCCTCCTGTAGCGATTTCCAGGTAATACCAGCTTGGGTTTGGGGAAGTACTCAAGCACCCGTAACTATTCCCGGGATTAACCGAACTTGC
>DJFP01000316.1:945-16416 GCA_002432565.1 Flavobacteriales bacterium UBA5869 | reverse complement strand
GCGCGGGGTTATTCCAATACCTTCCATTGTATGCGCCCAGATGCTGGATGAAAAAACCGGGTATATCCGTTTGGATAATTTCTCGGTTACCAGTGCAGAAGAATTCCATTTTGCAGCCTTGCAGTTAAAACGGGATGGAATGCAAAAACTCATTTTCGACCTCAGAGACAACGGCGGCGGGGTTCTCGATGGGGCAGTGAAGATTGCAGATGAATTTTTACCCGAAGGTCAAAAGATCGTGATGATCAAAGGAAAAAAATTCCTGAATACTACTCGCTACGCAAGGGCGGGCGGATTATTGGAAAAAACGCCATTGGTAATATTGATCAATGAAAACTCTGCTTCGGCTTCTGAAATTGTAGCCGGTGCTATCCAGGACAATGACCGTGGAATGATTGTCGGACGCAGATCTTTTGGAAAAGGATTGGTGCAGCAGGATTTCTCGCTGATGGATAAAAGTGATCTGAGATTGACAATTGCACGTTATTACACACCATCGGGGCGATGTATCCAAAAACCTTTCGGGGAAAGCTATGAGGATTATTACCACAGCAATGAGAAGCGCAGGGATAATGGGGAATATTTCGCCCCGGATTCGACCATTTTCAAGAATGCCAACAAATTCAAAACCCTCAAAGGAAGAACTGTTTATGACGGCGGAGGAATCAGTCCGGATATTTTTGTTCCCCTGGACACATCGAATTCGACGATTTATTATTTGACCTTACGTTATTCGGGAGTGTTTCAGCAGGTTGCTTTTGATTT
Source organism: Flavobacteriales bacterium UBA5869 (assembly GCA_002432565.1). GTDB lineage: Bacteria > Bacteroidota > Bacteroidia > Flavobacteriales_D > Crocinitomicaceae > Fluviicola. The sequence goes on along the minus strand of DJFP01000316.1, from coordinate 15,651 downwards.
TGTGGCAAACAAACGACACGAGTGGTCTTCGATACAGGAATTCACGAAGGAATTTGAAACAACCAAGCCGCTTTTGCAGAAGCTGATCAAAGAGGGCGAAAAAATGAAAATTCCATACAGTGCGGCAGATTACAAACGAAGTGAGGGATTGATCAAACAGGCGATGAAAGCAGAAATTGCCCGTCAACTGTTTATTGAGGAAGGATATTTCTTTATTGTCGCTTCGTATGACAAGGAAGTTCAAAAAGCGCTGGAGTATTTGAAACGTTAAGTATAATATTGATGATACAACAATCCCTCTGTTCATTGAATAGGGGGATTCGCTTTTTAGGAAACTTAATTCCTTAAAAAGTAGTATTTTCAATCCATTCAATCAGACAACATGAAGTATCTCCCATTAGGAGCTGTAAAAAAAGAAAATCCGAATCTGCAGTTTCCGCTTTCCGAAGGTCAGAAGGAAGAGTTCCTCGAAATAGTTAAAACCCTTTTTCCGGATGCTTCTGAAATGGACGAAGTTCAGTTTTGGAGCGTTTGCTCAAATCCGAAAGGAGTCATTTTTGCTTCATGGACGGAGGAAAACACCAGTTTGATCAATACTCTCAGGAAGCAGGATTTTTCGGAACTGTTCGTAGATTCCTCCAAAATCAGCGAACACGCACTTTTCGAAGAGTACAAAGTTTTCCTGGAATTATACCTGTTCCCGATTTTCACCGCTCGATTTTCAGCTGTTTCTTCAAAGAACATTCATTTTTTTATGAGTTACTCGGTCTTGTTGCCCGATTATCAACAAAACTTGGTGCAGGATTCTTTATTCGATTGGATTTTCAAGCAGAAGGATGAGCTTAGCCTGGCAATTAATAAAGCTAAAAAAGATACGGATCTGCATCGCCTGGTTCATTCATTCTTGGGTTCGAATATGATCACAGCGCTGGATTTATTGAATGTGAACCATTACCGCGTAAAAACCCAATTATTGGAGTTCTTCATGAGTTTGGCCTATCACCCGAAAAGTTCTACGCGGTTTTTGATGTTTTTGACCAATAAATTGATGGAGATCCGGTTTACGGACGAACACAAAAAACAGCTCAGCAATTTTGGAACGGATGTAAAAAAAGGAAAGATCGTAGTTGAATCAACGCGTGTTTCCTGGCTGCGGCTGAGCCTGGTGATTTTGATCCTGCTGCTTTGNNCAGGAAAAGACAGCTTACATGGAGTTTAGCAAGGAAGAACGCCTGAAATTGGATTCACTGATCACAGAAATCAAAAGTGAAGAGCGGATGATCAATGACGCACAGCTCGACTCGAATCTGCCCTTTGTAGGAATTGACCTGGTTCAAAAGCGTGAGTGGAGGAATGAACTTTTCAATAAATTGTACCAAAACTGGGCAGGTAATGATTCTGTTCCGTTTACAAAATTCTTCACCCAGGGAAAAACTTACGGGAAACCCTATGTAAAAACAAGGGATTTGGACCGAAAATCCGGGGAAATTGCTGTGGAATTACACAATGAGACAGACCGAATGGTATTGATCGTGGTTTTTCAGAATAATAAGAAAGAACCGGTTTATACTTCCTATGTTGCTGCAAAAACGCTTGCGGAGTGGAAAATCAATATCGGGGAATACCTGTTTGTTTTGCCGGGGAACAAAGTTCCTTCCGGTGCTGAATTCGGAGATCTTCCGTTCAAGGAATTGGATGCTCATTTCTTTGAAAACCTGAGTATTGCTTACCGGGTAGATTATATCAACACAAAACGAATCAAGCTGGTTTGGGAAAACCTGGGGAATAACGAATCCTATTTGGTGGATTTGTCAGGAGCATTGATTAAAGAGTAGAAAAGGATCAAAATGTTCAAATGTTCAAATTGAACCCTAAACTTTCCGAACAATTGAACTTTCAGTATTGGCCAAAAAAGAAGAGAGACCGGAAATAAGATCTCTCTTCACACGCTACCTAACTAAACCTAACTACTACTACTTATACTTCTATTAACGCAGGTTTTTGCCATTTGGTACATGTGAAAGGTGTAATTAACGTCTTTTAACTAATCTTATAGGCGTGCGATGCGTCGCACGCCTACTTCAATCACTTCCACGAGTTCATTAATCTTCTGTTGGTGAGTATTTTACAATGTCAATGCCAATTCCGTTGGGGTCTTGGATCGCAAAATGCCTGTCACCCCATGGTTCATCCCGGAGATCGACTTTTAATTCAACATTTTTTTGTTTCAGTTCTTTGTAAAGACTGTCAATATCTTCTACTTCAATAGTCAGATAAACTCCCTGGTTTTGAAAAGGTGATTGAAAAAGAGGCTGCTGACTCGGATGATCGGGAAGTAAAAAACTAATTTCTGCTTCGTGGTTGGGTGTATGCAGCAACAGGTAGAATTCGTTTTCAAAGGTTACACCAAATCCCAGGATTTCCGTGTAGAACGCTTTTGTTTCTGCCAATTTTGGCGTGATGATTCCTGCATTTAATTTCATCTCGATGTGATTTTTAGTTGTTGAACTTGCTTGTGAAAATACACTTAACGCTAAGAAAAATGTACTNNATTGAAGGAATAGTAAAAATCGGACAAGTTTATCTGCCGAATGCCTTGCTGGGCGTTACGCCGTAAAAATTCTTGAATTCCTTTATGAAGTGTGACTGGTCATAATAACCTGCGTCGAAAAACAATTTGTTTTGCTGTAAACTTTGTTTGGAAGGTTTGGCTCTCAAAATGTTTTGAAACCTTACAACTTTGCTGAACGTCTTGGCGGTGTCGCCGATATAAAATTCAAAAAGCCTGCGTAGCTGTCTTGAACTGATACCGGTATCTAAATCCGTTTCAATGTCGATCACACCAAAATTTTTCAAAATGATTTCTAAAGCATCGTATAATCGGCTGTCGTTATCGAAAGTTGTTTTTGAAATTAATTCCAGGAAGTATTCGTCGAGGATTTTCTTTATTTTTTCGGGGTGGTGTGTTTCATTGAACTGGTTGGAAATAAAGTCCGATAAATGTGGCACAACGGACGCTAAAGATTCGTACCGATTGCTCAATTCCATTGCGTTTATTTTGAAGAGCTGCGGAAACATCGTTGGCAGGAAACGAACACCCACATAATTGAAGCTGTTGGCAAGTGGAAATTCCGTAAACTTTTTGCAGAAGCCCATCACATAATTGTGCTCCGGATTAGTGAGTTCAAAGTAAACATCCATACAACCGTCGGCCACAACCCGGTAATTAAATGGTTCGGAAAGTTTCCGAGTGGTTTTAAGCTGCCAATAACAATAAATGAATGATTGAAGCCTGAGCTCCGGCAGAAATTCGGTGTACGTAACGTTACCATCGGATTGTCTGACTGTTGGCTGAACAGGAGTATAGAGTGTTCTTAAATTTGTATCCTTAAGGTCGTTCATATTCTTCAGCGTCTTTCGTTAATTGATAGATAAGTCCAAACTTTCCTAAAAACAACAAGAGAGAAGCAGGCGCTCCTCTCTTGTTCCAACCTAAACTACTACTACTTATGAAAACTAACCTCTAAAATCATAACAAATAATGTACCAAAGTATTTTATTTGTTTCTGATGATAGCGTATACAAAGATAACGGACACATTTCGATTTTGTTTCATAACTAAGTTCTTTTTAACATTAATTGGAAATCGGGAAATTTAGTGAAATAGGCGCTTAAGATAAGATTTCATGTATCTTTGACGACGAATTATAATATATCCTCTCTGAAGGCATGAAAGTTATCGATCATTTAAACGCAGCGAAAGACACGCTATTTTCATTTGAAATTCTACCTCCGTTAAAAGGAGCGAATATTCAATCCATTTACGACGGTATTGACCCCTTAATGGAATTCAAACCGAAGTACATCAATGTAACCTATCACCGCGAAGAATTTATCTACAAAGAGCGCGAGAAAGGATTGCTTGAAAAGATCGCCATCCGAAAAAGACCGGGAACGGTTGGTATCTGTGCGGCGATTATGAACAAATATTATGTAGATGCAGTTCCGCATTTAATTTGCGGTGGATTTTCCCGCGAAGAAACTGAAAATGCCTTAATCGACCTGCAGTTCCTGGGAATTGACAACGTGTTGGCATTACGCGGCGACTCGATCAAAACAGAGTCTGCATTCAAACCGGATCCGGAAGGACACAAGTACGCGGTTGAACTTATTGAGCAAATCGCGGAAATGAATAAAGGAAATTACCTGGTAGATGATATTCAGCTGGCACCTACAGATTTCTGTATCGGGGCGGCCGGTTATCCGGAAAAGCATTTCGAAGCCATGAACCTGAGCACAGACTTGCTTTATCTGAAAGCCAAAGTGGATGCAGGTGCTGAGTATATTGTAACGCAGATGTTCTTTAACAATCAGAAATATTTCGACTTTGTGGACGCATGCCGTGCAATTGGAATTACTGTTCCGATTATTCCGGGAATCAAACCGATCACAACACTGAACCATATTTCCTTCTTACCCAAGGTTTTCCATATTGACTTTCCGGAAGAACTAAGCAAGGATCTGATTAAGTGTAAGAGTAATAAAGAGGTTTTTGAAGTGGGTGTTGCGTGGGGAATCCATCAGTCGCAGGAACTTAAAAAGGCCAATGTACCGGTAATCCATTATTATACGATGTCAACCTCTGAAAGCGTTAAGACGATTGCAGAACAAATATTCTAATTATGAAAAAATCACTTTTAAGTTTCTTGTTTTTGGGCGCCTGCCTGCTTGGATTTTCACAGGCAAAGTTTCCACCTTTAAAACTAAATAACGCGCTTGTTGTTAGTCATTTAGATAAGGAATCGGATCAGTTTTCATTAGAAATTGCTGTGTCTGATGTGCTTTCAAAAACCAAGATTAGGAATACAGTTTCACTGAATGTATTGAAGGCCGGAGGAGATCCGCAGGTTTTGATGACAGATTCTTTGACGCAGCTATTGAAAGCAAAAGGGATTAATACCCTGATGCTGGTTTCGGTTCGTGGTTTCGATAATCGTTTCAGACCTTCAAGCGGAAATATGACTTTGGCAGAAGACCTGGCTGCAGATAACCTGTTCCCGATTTATAAAGAAGACATTGTTTCGGTAACCTTCGAATTTCATTTCTATAGGGAAGGAAAATTGGTTTACACGGATTTGCTGAAAATCGGCGGGATTAACTCGCGGGATAAAGTATTGCGAAAGCTGCGCAAGAAACTAGCGAAGAAGGTTGTGAAAGATTGGATTTAAAAATAAGTAAGGGTGTAAAATTTTACACCCTTACTTATTTTTTGTGATAGCTTCATTCATGGCTATCCGCACAATTTCGTTCTCCGGATCGTGGATGAGGTAGTAATCGAAATCAGCCAGGGCATCGGCATACTGTCCGAGTCGCAGGTAAGATAAACCGCGCTTTTCATAGAGTTCGATGTCGTATTTGGAGTAAGGTGCTGCCAGGGAAAATAAGCGCACTGCTTCTCGATAATCTCCTTTTTCAAATGCTTCGAGAGCTTCTCTTTTGAGAGTTAGGAATCCGGCTTCCCGCGCAACCTTGCTTGCTTTTATTTTCCGGAACTGGATGATTTCTTTTTGCTGTTCTGCTGTAATTTCTTCCTTACCTATTTCAACCAGCTCGTCGAATTGTTCGTCAAATTCCGAACAGGCGCTTTTAACATCGAATTGGTAGAACTTGTCCATGGAAGGAACATTGGTCGTGGACCAAAAAGTTTGTACCAGGATTTGGTTCGGGGAAACTTCCAATAACTGGAACAGGTAATAAAGCGAGTCCTTGCGGAAGTAAAAGTACGTTCCGACCGGTAATAGTTCCACTGCAGATTTCATATCCGAAAGATACAACTAATTGAAAATGTAAAATTGAAAAGTGCGTTTCGAATCCGCTCAATGACCTTTTTATGATGTTAAAGGCAGGCGACTGAGCGGAGTAGAAGTTCAATTCATAATACGGTCTAATGCGGCAATAAAATGCTGTGCTGCGGTTTCCAGAATTTCATCTGTGTGTGCCTGGGAAATGAAACCGACTTCGTATCCGCTTGGTCCCATGTAGAATCCTTCTTCCAGCAATGCAAGGTGTAAATGCTTGAAGTTTGTCATATCCGGGTTAATCTCTTCGGCCGAACGAATGTGTTTGGAGTTATCGAAGGAAATCCAGAAAATAGAACCGATCGTTACCAATTCAAAAGCATATCCTTTCGTTTTAGCATGTGAGTTGATTTGATCTGTGAACAATTTAGTCCGGCGCTCCTGGTCTTCGTAAAATCCGGGTTTGCTTAATTCAGTCAATTGTGCCAACCCTGCTGCCATGGCAACCGGGTTTCCGGATAGAGTTCCGGCCTGGTAAACCGGTCCGTCGGGAGCAACACTTGCCATAATCTCTTTTTTCGCACCATAAGCACCAACCGGCAGACCACCACCGATGATTTTTCCGTAGGTAACCAAATCGGGAGCAATTCCATAATATTCGGCCGCTCCTGAAAATGCTACCCGGAATCCTGAAATAACTTCGTCGAAGAACAATAAAGCCCCGAATTTGGTGCATGTTTCGCGCAACTCTTTCAGGAAGCTCAATTCCTGAAGCAGCAAACCATTATTTGCCGGAATCGGTTCGATAATCACACAGGCAATCTCTTTCCCGAACTGTTCGAAACAGCTTTGTAAAGCTTCGGAATCATTCAACGGAAGAACCAGTGTTTCGTTGGCAAATGCTTCAGGTACTCCGGCACTGGAGGTATTCCCGAAAGTCACCAACCCGGAACCTGCTTTTACCAGTAAGGAATCACTGTGGCCGTGATAGCATCCTTCAAATTTTACAATCTTATTTCTTCCGGTATAACCTCTTGCCAGNNNAAGGATTCTTCGAAAGGATCAATTCCGCCAGGTCATTTTCCAGGCGTGTCGGCGCGCCGAAACTCGCTCCGTTTCCAAGAGCAGCAACGATTCCTGCATATACATTCGGATGGTTGTGACCTAAAATAAGGGGCCCCCAGCTTCCGCAAAAATCAATGAATTGNNCTTACAGGTGAATTCACTCCTCCCGGGAAGTAATTTTTCGCTTTTTCGTAAAGTGCTTCGGAGGTTGCTCTGTTGAGTTTATTTGCTGCCATTGTGACGATGTTTTAATTTGATGCAAAGGTACTAATCGATTGGCAGACTTATAGAAGAAAGCAGGAATTTTGAATGATTCTAAGTTAAAAAAGGGATCTTGAAACTCTAAAGTCTGTGAAAGCAAGGTTTTAGTGGGTTTAAAATCCAAAATCATCCCATCTGTCAGGCATGACGTAATTCCGCAATAGTACGTCGCGGTGAGTTTATTCTTGAAATGCTGATTTATACTTTGAGCAATTGAAAAGAATTGCTTTCAAAGTATTGTAGCGAAACATGCTGGTCCTGTCGTTAAAAAATCGCGAAGATTGGTTACATTTGAAACATATTTTTTACCCGTTCTCAACAGAACAATCGATTTATCAGATGAAATACGAATTTACTCCCGAGTTTGCTGCACAAATGGACGCAGCAGATCCATTGAAAGCCTATAGAGACCGTTTCCATTTTCCAACTTTCACAAGCAATCCTGTGAGATATTTCACTGGAAACTCTTTGGGTTTACAACCAAAATCGACGAGAGAGAAAGTCAATCTTGAATTGGACGATTGGGCAAAATGGGGAGTAGAAGGGCATTTCCACGGGACAAATCCCTGGTACAAATACCATGAATTCCTCACGGATGCTTCTGCGAGAATTGTGGGTGCATTGCCAAAGGAAGTTGTTGTAACACATTCCCTGACAACCAACCTGCACTTATTGATGGTTTCATTCTATCAGCCAAAGGGGACGAGAACAAAAATTTTGTGTGAAGCAAAGGCGTTTCCGAGTGATTTGTACGCCCTGGAATCCCAGGTACGTTTCCACGGTTTGGACCCGGAAACTGACTTGGTAGGAATGAGCCCGAGAGAAGGAGAGCATTCCTTAAGAGATGAAGATATCCTGGCGAAGATCCTTGAAATGGGAGATTCTCTGGCACTTGTTATGTTTGGGGGAGTGAATTATTATACCGGACAATTGCTGGATATGGAAGCAATCACCAAAGCCGGAAAAGGAGTTGGGGCAATGGTCGGATTTGACCTGGCTCACGCAGCGGGGAATATTCCTGTTAAACTGCACGATTGGGGAGTAGATTTTGCTGCCTGGTGTTCGTATAAATATTTAAACTCAAGTCCTGGAGGAGTTTCCGGGATGTTTGTTCATGAAAAACATGCGAAAAACGCATCACTTCCACGTTTTGCAGGATGGTGGGGTTACGATAAAAGTACCCGTTTTCAAATGGAGCCCGGCTTTGTTCCGATGGAAGGAGCAGAAGGCTGGCAGCTGAGTAATGCACCGGTTTTGGGAATGGCAGCTCATTGGGCTTCCCTGGAGATTTTTGACGAAGTCGGAATGGACAAGCTCAAAGCAAAAAGTGAGATCCTGACTGGTTACCTGGAATTTATTTTGGATGGATTATCGGAAAAATATGCAGATAAATGCCGTTTTGAAATCATCACACCGAAAGAGCCGAAACGCAGAGGAGCTCAGTTATCTATCCTGGTACACGGAAAAGGAAAGCAGATTTTTGATGCAATCTCTGAAAAGGGAGTAGTTGCAGATTGGAGAGAACCGAATGTGATTCGTGTAGCGCCGGTTCCGTTATATAATTCGTTCGAAGATGTTTATTTCCTGGGGAAGTATTTGGAAGAAGCGATCTTAGAGAATTAATTGAAATGATCAATGACAAAAGACCATAGACGAAAGACTCAAGACTATATTTTTCTGTCTTGAGTCTCTTGTCTTTTGTCTAAAGTCTTTTAATAAAGAAATATGAAAAAAATAGCAGTAGTAGGAGCGGGACTTGTAGGAAGTTTACAAGCCATTTTACTGGCACAGAAGGGATACCAGGTTTCTGTATTTGAAAGAAGACCTGATCTGAGAAAAGCAACTTTGGTTGGTGGGAAGTCAATCAACTTAGCATTATCGGACCGCGGGTGGAAAGCTCTTGAAATTGCCGGTATCGCCGAAGATATTCGCAAAATTGCCATTCCGATGTACCAGCGCTGTATGCATGCCCTGGACGGAACCCTGACTTACCAGCCTTACGGGGTGAACAACGAAGCGATCTATTCCGTTTCACGCGGAGGGTTGAACCAGAAGTTGATGAACCTGGCAGATAATTATCCGAATATTGAATATTTCTTCGACAGGAAATGCCTGGACGTAAACCTGAAAACAAATACACTTTCATTCCAAAACGAACAAACGAACCAGGTAGAACAATTCGAATCGGATAAGATTTTTGCTACTGACGGAGCTTATTCAGCAGTTCGTATGCGGATGCAGAAATCCATGACCTTTGATTATTCCCAAAAATATTTGGACCACGGATATAAAGAATTGGTTATTCCTGCTAACGAAGACGGAAGCCATAAATTGGACAAGAACTGTTTGCATATCTGGCCGAGAGGTGAGTTCATGATGATCGCACTGGCGAATCTGGACGGGAGTTTCACTTGTACTTTATTCTTCCCGATGGAAGGGGAAACATCTTTTGCAACGCTTGAAACACGTGAGCAGGTAGCGGCTTTTTTTGATAAAACATTCCCGGATGCAGTTGAGATGATGCCGACTTTGCTGGATGATTACTTCGCGAATCCGACCAGTTCATTGATTATGGTTCGTTGCGAGCCATGGAATTATAAAGACAACATTGTTTTACTCGGAGATGCAGCGCATGCTATTGTTCCCTTCTATGGACAAGGAATGAACTGCGGGTTCGAGGATTGCACGGTTTTCAATGAAATGTACGATGAAAGCAAAGGCGACTGGACCGGTTTGTTGAGTCGTTTTTCAGACCAGCGGGTTCCGGATGCCAATGCAATTTTAGACCTGGCTTTGGATAATTATGTGGAAATGCGCGATAAAACAGCAGATCCTGAGTTTTTGCTGCAGAAAAAGATCGAAGGAAAATTCTCCAGATTGCACCCGGATAAATGGACACCGCTTTATTCACAGGTTACATTCAGCAACACGCGTTACAGCGATGCATTGCGAAATGGAAAAAAACAAGATGCTCTGATGCAGGAGATTTTGAAGATTGAAAACATTCATGAAAGATGGGATGAACCGTTCGTGATGGAAAAAATGTTGGAACTTATTTCGTAACCAATCCGGAAACTTGTCATATTTATAAAAAAATTCGATCATGAGATTTGTCCTTGCAATTGTTTGTTTGACCCTGGCCGGAACGTCGTTCGCTCAATCCCGAAACCTTAGAGGGAAAAGCCGGAAAGATTTTTTTGGCGGGGCACGTGATTACCGGCAGTTGACAAAAGACGGGATCCAAATTTCAGTGGGGCCGAATTATACCTTTACCAATCCGAAAATAACCGAATATTCCGGTACGGATGCCAATGGAAGACCGGTTACGGCGCAAGTCGACCCAATTGGAAAACCAGGGGCATTTATTGAAATAGGTGCGGCACATTACCGCTTGAAAAAATCGCGTGTTTTGGATGCGTGGTACAAGAAACGGGGAGATAAGGGAGAAATCAAGTGGATTGGAGCAAATTTGTTCCACCGCCTGGATTGGGGCCTGGGCTTTAATTACATCGGTGGAAGTGAGCGAACACGTTTTGAATTATTCAATCCGGGTACAGGAGCTTCTTCATTCGATGAAAGTACAGGTTCTTTCTACAACGTATATTTGACGGCTCGCGTGACGATCGACCGCTTTACCAAGATTGCAGATGGCTGGCATTTGGAAACCGGTTTAGGCCTTAACTTCCTGTTTAATGCACTTCCGGCTCCCAAAGCACCTTACGCTCCCACAGTTGCACCTTTAAAGTTCCAGCAGGATTTTATGGCGCAGTTCCACCTGCATTTGGGCTTTACGAGAACAATCCGCAGAGGTGATTATTTGACATTCGGGTTTCTCGTTCCTGCAATCGGTATTTATGAGCCGAACCGCGCAAGACCAACTATTCAGTGGTTTTCAAGTAACTATTGGCCGGTCCAGTTCCAAATCCGCTGGATCCACCATTTCACTAAAAAATCGAATGGTTGCAACACGGGAACACCGGAAGACCGAAAAAGAAACGACGAATACATGCAAAACCGTTAATANNTGTCAAAAGATTATGAAAGCTTTGGACTTACCGAAAGGTGTGGAACTGATCGATATCAAACAGACCAATATTGATGCAGCAACCCTCGATTGGCTGAAGGAAAAAGTTGGCTCTTATGAAGGAATGTTCTCCAAAAGAGCGATGAAATTCCGTTCCATGGGATTACACGAAATGAATTTGACGGAAGCAGATTATCGCAAATACATGCTGGAAGAATATACTTTTTTGAAGCGCCCCTTTGTCATTTATGATGATCATATCTGGATTGGAAACGCCAAAAAAGAAGTGGAGTCTGCCAGTGCATTTTTCGCAAACTTAAAGTAATCAGAAGAATCGCAGACGACTGTTTAGTACGGAGCTGCGGTAATCGTCTAATTTTTCATCCAGGTTTCGCTGAATGAACCGGCGTACAAATTTTTGCGTACCCTTGCCCATCTTGAAATCAAGTTCGTCTCCGAAAATAGGAACGATGCTTAGAAAATGAATGTTCTTGCCAGAGACAGAAACAGGGCTAAGCTCTTTTTGAAGCAGGATAGGATCCAGGAAAATGAAATATTCCTGTTTCATCAAATTGGAAATCGGAACTTCCGGATTTCCGGTTGGAATAGTATGCCCGGGACCGAACCAGGTATTTTTGTCCCGTACAAAACGTTCCAATTTGTAGATCCATGTATATATCCAGGAAAAATTTGGATTGTCATAGTCCTCGAAATTCCAATAAGCAGGTAAGCAAAAATAAATCTCGTTAAACTCCCTGCCGACCCATTTATCCAGCACCGGCATTTGGTATTCGGAAAGCCTGGCAGTCATTAAAATAGTTACAGGAACATCCAGTTCAAGAAAAAGGAAGATTAATTCCTGTTCATTGTGCAAAGGATTTCGGATAGCTTTCACCCGGTGAGCTCCAAACCGATTTTCAAATGCCTTGATAAGTTCCATGAGGACAAATATAGTATATCCGTCTTGCTTTCCGCATATCCTCCCTTGAAGTATCTGCAATAAAAAAGGGGCCGAAGCCCCTCATCGGTTATTGGTTTATATTGTTTATTTCGCCTTAAAGAAATGGTCTATTTCTGAAATGCGCATAGTCATATCATCTCCTTCAACTTTTGTGATGTTAAAAATGATTGACTTTTTTTGGTTGGGACCGTAGAATAAGAACAGATCGATTTTGTCGTCATATTGGGTGCTGAGCCACTTTCCTTCCATTTCGATAAAATCTGTCATGTTGTTTTGATCATACCAACGACCTGTAAAGGTCTCATCGTCTTTCAGATCAAAATAAATATTGTTGATCCCTAAGATCTTGTCTTTGTCGGGACCAAAACCATCTACTTTTACAAGTGTCCATTTCTTGACCAGTCGATCATCTATATTGGAGTTTGAGCAAGCAGAAAGGACTAAGAAAAGCAGTCCGAATAGTAAGTAAGTAAAACGAATTTTCATAATAAATTAAGCCGGGGTGCTTGGGTAAAACTAAGCTTTCTCGACAGAGTTCCAACTACTTTTTTTGCAGATTGTATTTAAGCAAATTTTGAGTGAGCAATTGTCCGATTTGACTGTGCAATTTACTTATGCTTTCCTAGTATTGGGTTAAAATTCTACAAAATTTCCTTCAGAGAGTTCCAAAAAACAGCATCAGATAGTACGGCACCTTGCGTGATTAGCTGATGAATTTCCATTTCCCGTGCTTCGTTGTAGTTTTTCTTACTGGTGAAAAAGGAAAGATCCTTTGGTGTTTTGGTTAATGCTTCATGAATTCCGTCCACGCTCGAGAGATCAACAACAGATCCCGGGTTCTTCTGAATAGCGATCAATTCCTGTTCATTTTCGCCCAAATGGAATACAATACAGGAATCAGGAGTGCGGTGCTCCAGGAATTTTACCTTTTCATAAACGGTCTGCAATACCTGGTCTGAAAAAAGTTCAACGAGTTCCAGAGCCTTTTGAGGTTCCTTTTGATTGAGTTCGGCCCATTCTTCACCATGCACACCGTTGATGATCAAAAAAGCTTTTAGATCACCTTCCAGGTGCTGTAGTTCTTCGTCGGATAAAATGCGGTATTTCATACTGCAAAGTTAGTGTTCCCTTACAAATAGGTATACTCGAATTGTACTTTCCTTCCGTCGTTATAAGTTACCTCCCGGATCAGGTTCTTTTCCGAATAACTGGAGGTGGTTGCAATGGTGTGTTTATCCGATCTTTTGTAAAGATCCATGCGTTTCACAATATTTCCGTGGAGGTCTTTTTCTTCTATCAGCCTGTAACTCCGCTTCCCCTTTTTGGAATATCCCTCAAATACATCTTTTTCTTTTGAATAAGTATTGTGATTCACCAAAATGGAATCGTGGAGGAAACGTTTGTATTCAGTAAGCACGGAGTCTTTGCTGAACGACGTTTCCTGTAAATAGTCTTTGCCGTCTTCAATCGTTCGCATATAACTGATGTAAGATCCGTCGTTATTGGAACTGTAATACTGGCATTGGGTGACTTCTTCAATTTTTGTTTCCTGCACCTTTCCTTTTTCGTCACAGCTGTAGGTCCATCGCTTTTTCAATTCACCATTGATTACGTATCGCGTTTCCGTGGCTTTCTTCAATAAGTCGTCATAATCAGTTTCAAGTCTGTAGGTTTTTGCTTTCTTTCCAAAGATTTTCTTTTCCACCAATGAGGCCTGGTTCCCGTTGAAATAGACATAATTGGTTTCTGCAGTTAACTTTTCATCCTTGAAGGATTGGATTTTTGTAATCCGGGACTCCGAATCATAGGAAATCAGTGTCTTGAAAGCATACTTTTTCGTGGTGTTATGGATTTCGCTCAATAAAGTATCCATGAATTTGTAATTCACAGTGCCATATTCGGTTTTCATTCGGACTAATCTTCCTGAAACATCGTAGGTGCGCTCATACCAATCCTTTTTGTGTCCTTTTTTAGTGATATGGAACGCTTTAACCGTACCAACTTTATTTTGTTTTATAACTTCTGGTTTCGCACCGTAATACATATTTTGCTGATACTCATTTCCGAATTCATATTTTGCTCCCCAGCGGAGGTAACTCAACATATATGCATCTGAATGAGGGCCTTTCCAGGCTAAAGAAACGCCCGGTAGCAATAATGCCAGGAGGAATACTTTTTTCATAAGTAATTGTTTTAGGTTTTGTTCAATAAGTTGAAATCCGGTTTTGGTTACGGTGCAAATCTGGCTAAAATAGGTATTTTTGTTATATGCAGAAAAAAGGCGTTGCAATTCTTGGTTCTACAGGTTCTATCGGGACACAGGCTTTGGAGGTTATCCGGGCTTATCCGGATAAATTCGACCTGCAAGTGATTACCGCTCAGTCAAATGCAAAACTACTGATCGAACAGGCAAGGAAATTTCAGCCAAATGCAGTAGTGATCGCTGATGAAGGTAAATACCAGGAAGTCAAAGAAGCTCTTTTTTCGGAGGATATTCACGTTTATGCGGGAAATAAGGCGCTCTGCCAGGTGGTGGAATTCCATGAAGTGAATGTAGTCCTGACAGCATTGGTTGGGTATGCGGGATTGAAACCGAC
>DJFP01000316.1:0-936 GCA_002432565.1 Flavobacteriales bacterium UBA5869 | reverse complement strand
GCTCGTGCACGTGCCAAAGGAATCAATATTTACCCGGTTGACTCGGAACATTCTGCCATTTTCCAATGTTTGGTAGGAGAGTTCCATAATCCGGTGGAGAAAATTTACCTTACAGCTTCAGGTGGACCTTTCAGGGGCTGGAAAGCAGAAACGTTGAAATCGGTAACTCCGGCACAGGCATTGAAGCATCCGAATTGGTCTATGGGAGCGAAGATTACCATTGATTCCGCTTCAATGATGAATAAAGGACTGGAAGTGATTGAGGCAAAGTGGCTGTTTGGGTTGAAGAACGAACAAATTGATGTGATCGTTCATCCGCAGTCGGTTGTCCATTCGCTGGTGCAGTTCCAGGATGGAAGTTTGAAAGCGCAGATGGGCCTTCCGGATATGAGATTACCAATCCAGTTTGCTTTAACCTACCCGGAGCGTTTTAAAACAGATTTTCCGCGTTTCAACTTTTTGGATTATCCCCAGCTTACCTTTGAAAAGGCTGACCCGGATACTTTCCGGAATTTGCAATTGGCTTATCACGCTTTGGAAAAAGGCGGAACAGCGGCTTGTGCTTTAAATGCAGCCAATGAAATTTCCGTGCAGCTTTTCCTGGAAGAAAAAATCGGTTTTTTGGATATTGCACGGATCAACGAGCAGGTAATGCTTCAGACTCCATTCATTGCGGCACCGGGCTATGAAGATTATGTGGAAACAGACCGGATTGCGCGTGAGATCGTATTTAAGCAATTGTAAGATAGGCCCAGAAAACTACCAAATAACGAACAACTTTTCCAAGACACATTAAAGTCACCGTTTTCCGGAAAGATACCCGGTAAATTCCCAGCACAACCAATAAAGGATCCCCAATGACGGGCACCCATGAAAACAGTGCTGTCCAAAAACCATAGCGCTGAACCAATGATTCACTGCGCATCAACTGTTTTT
>DJFP01000311.1 GCA_002432565.1 Flavobacteriales bacterium UBA5869 | reverse complement strand
CTACCAAACCCTGAAAGGGAAACAGGTAAAGCGTAAAGCCGGTTGGGATACGCATGGCTTGCCTGTGGAATTGGGTGTGGAAAAAGAATTGGGGATTACCAAGGAAGATATCGGGAAGAAAATCTCGGTAGATGATTACAATAAAGCGTGTCGTGAGGCGGTCATGCGCTATACGGATATCTGGAACCGTCTGACGGAAGAAATGGGTTACTGGGTGGATATGGACGATCCGTATATCACTTATGATCCGAAATACATGGAATCTGTTTGGTGGTTATTAGGGCAATTGTATGAGAAAAACTTATTGTACAAAGGATACACGATCCAGCCGTATTCACCGATGGCAGGGACCGGTTTGTCGTCCCACGAATTGAATCAGCCGGGCTGTTACCGCGATGTGAAAGACACAACGGTTGTTGCACAGTTCAGGATAAAGGACGATCAGGCTTTGCCTGCCACCCTCCTCAATCCTCCCTCAAGGGAGGAGGCGTTTTCCAATTCTCCCCTTGAGGGGAGACAAAGAGGGGTGGAAACGTTTTTTCTTGCATGGACCACCACTCCATGGACACTTTCTTCCAACACTGCATTATGCGTTGGACCGAATATCGAATACGTCCTGGTTTCGACCTTCAATCCTTATACGCATGAACCGGTTCAGGTGGTGTTGGCAAAGGATTTGGTGAAAAACCATTTCGGGAAAGGTTTTGTTGCGGTTGAAGATGCATCCGGATTGGAAGGATATGATAAATCCGGGAAAAATATTCCATTTGTTGTATTGGGCGAATGCAAAGGTTCTGACCTGGTCGGAATCCGTTACGAACAACTTTTGAAAGGGGCTTTGCCTTACGAAAACGCAGACCAGGCATTCCGTGTAATCTCCGGAGATTTCGTTACTACTTCGGATGGTACGGGAATCGTGCACATTGCGCCTACTTTCGGTGCGGATGATGCGCGTGTGGCTGCTGAAGCGGGTGTTCCTGCAATGCTGGTACTGGATGAAAAAGGTGTTCCGGTTCCGTTGGTCGACCTGCGCGGCCGTTTCCGTCCGGAAGTTTCCGACTCGCTTTTTGGATTGGGTGGTGAGTATGTGAAAGCAGATTACCTGACGGATGAAGAAACAGAAACGGAATTCCGTAAGCAGAAAGAAGGATTAAAGTCTGTAATTCCGGACTTGAAAGCATATATGTCGGTAGATGAGCGTATTGCNNCATTGCTGGAGAACTGATAAGTCGGTGCTTTATTACCCATTGGATTCCTGGTTTATCCGGGTGACGGATGTGAAAGACCGTATGATCGCATTGAATAATACGATTAACTGGAAACCGGCTTCAACAGGAAGCGGGCGATTCGGCGAATGGCTGAAAAATGCCAACGACTGGAACTTATCCCGCTCGCGTTACTGGGGAATTCCAATTCCGATCTGGTCAACAGAAGATGGTGACGAGCGCGTTTGTATTTCATCTGTAGAACAATTGAAAGCAGAATGTGACAAGGCAGTTGCAGCAGGTCTGATGACTGCAAATCCACTGGATGCATTCAAACCGAACAATTTCTCCAAAGAGAATTACGCACAAATCGACCTGCACAAGAATTACGTGGATGAAATCACGCTGGTTTCTCCTTCGGGTAAGCCGATGAAACGTGAAAGCGATCTGATCGATGTGTGGTTCGATTCGGGTGCGATGCCTTATGCTCAATGGCATTATCCGTTCGAGAATAAAGAATTGATCGATAATAACAAATCCTATCCTGCGGATTTCATTGCGGAAGGAGTTGATCAGACCCGTGGGTGGTTCTATACCCTGCATGCCATTGCAACGATGTGTTTTGATTCGGTGGCATACAAAAATGTAGTGTCAAACGGATTGGTATTGGATAAGAACGGACAAAAAATGTCCAAGCGTTTAGGAAATGCAGTTGATCCATTTGAAACATTGTCGAAATACGGTCCGGATGCAACACGCTGGTACATGATCACGAATGCACAGCCATGGGATAACCTGAAGTTCGATACGGAAGGAATTACGGAGGTTCAGCGCAAGTTCTTCGGAACGCTTTACAACACGTATTCGTTCTTTGCATTGTATGCGAATATTGACGGGTTTAACTACTCCGAAGCTGAAATCCCGTTGGAAGAACGCCCGGAAATTGATCGCTGGATTTTGTCGAAGCTGAATTCACTGATTGCACAGGTGGATGAAGCATATGCTTCTTTCGAGCCGACAAAAGCGGGTCGCTTGATCCAGGATTTTGTGACTGATCAATTGTCGAACTGGTACGTAAGACTTTGCCGCAGACGTTTCTGGAAAGGCGATTACGAAGCAGATAAGATCTCTGCATACCAGACCTTGTATACCTGTTTGGAAGCTGTTGCAATTATGGGTTCCCCGATCGCGCCGTTCTATTTGGACCAGTTATTCTCGGATTTGAATGCGATTTCAGGCCGTCACCCGGTGAATTCTGTTCATTTGGCTTTCTTCCCGAAATCCAATACGGATTTGATCGATGTGGAACTGGAAGCACAGATGGAGATTGCTCAGAATGTTTCTTCACTGGTACTTGCATTGCGTGCGAAAGAAAAGATCCGCGTACGCCAGCCCCTTCAAAAGATCATGGTTCCTGTTCTAAACGCGCAGTTTGCTAAAAATATCGAACACGTTCAGGCATTGATCCTTTCGGAAGTGAATGTGAAAGAACTGGAATTGCTGGATGCATCAAATAACATCTTTGTAAAATCCATCAAGGCGAACTTTAAGACCATCGGTCCGAAATACGGAAAGCAAATGAAGTCAATTGCTGCAATGGTGGCTCAGATGGACCAGGATGGAATTGCCCAAATCGAGCAAAACCAGGGTTGGAGAGGAGTTGTTGACGGGGAAGAAGTAATCCTTGATCTGAGTGATTTCGAAATCCGCGCGGAAGACATCCCGGGATGGTTGGTTGCATCTGAGAGCGGCTTGACTGTTGCCTTGGATTCCACTATTACCGAGGCTTTGCGTATGGAAGGAGTTGCCAGAGAATTGGTGAACCGTATTCAGAACCTGCGTAAAGATTCCGGGTTGGAGGTAACGGATAAAATTCGTCTGACACTTAAATCATCCGAATTCATTCAGCTTGCAGCCGAAACGAACAAGCAGTTTATCTGCGATGAGGTATTGGCAACAGATTTAATGATTTCAGCTGATGCTTTTGAGGGACTTTCAACGGATATCGAAGCAGATGCTGATACCTTAATCCGTGTGGAAAGAGTTTAATAGAAAGGTTATTCCGGCTCCCATGAAAGCAGTTTCTGAGAGTCGAAACCATATGAAAATGCCCGCTAACTAACGGGCATTTCTTATTTTTAAGGAAAAGACGGGAATGCAATTGCTAAAAAGGACCAAAAGAAAAAGGCTGGACGAACTATTCGATGAGTTTTACAACGAAGCAGATTATACATCCAACAATTTGGAGTTTCTGGTTAACCTGGTTGCCTATTTTCGTCCCGATAAAATTGAAAAAGACAAACCGGTCAGCATCCGGCCGCTTTTGGATTACCTGAATGAAAATGCTGTTAGACGTTACGCAATGGCAGTTTACCTGCGGAATGTTTTTCAAAACCGTAAATTTACATCGATTTTAACGGATTCAGGAATTATCCGGGATGCATACTTCATCCGGGAAATTCGCGAACGCCTGGGATCGAAGATCTTGCCGGAGCAGCCGGAACCCGATACCCTTCAGTTTCTGCTGAACCAGGTTTTTTACAGGCAGAATGATTTTGAATGGGTACAGGAAATTGCACTGACCGAGATCAATGAGCTAATTGTTTTACTGGATTTGCGGACGATTTATGATTCGGAGGAAGACGGCCAAAACACCGCAATAACGGAAATCATCAGCGGGATCAGTTTGCTCATTCAACGTATCAGCGGAAGAGCACTCGAACAGGATGTCTTGATCATGGTACCCGAATACGAACATGTGCAAAGTCCTTTTGAATCGTTCGAGAAAAAACTGGATCTCATTGTTTCAAAGATCATTCGTGGAGACCGGCTCTCTATTTCTGCAACAGATCCAGATTTCCAGGAGCTGGTCCAGTTGCTTCAGGGATGTCATCAGATTATCAATAATGCATTTGAGAACAGTGCAAAGTTCGGGATTTCCATTCGCGTGAACCAGAGTTTACTGCGTATCCGGCAGCAATTGTTCCGGATAGAAGCTTTATTGCCGCTGCTTGCTACCGATTCCGAAGAAGATAAACGGGATAATTCAATTTACCTGGCAATCCGATTGATTAAATACAATTGCAGAAAAAATAATATCCGTCGTTTGCTGCTNNGACAGCACACAAACCATTGCATACGAAGTAACACAACATACCGCTAAGACCGGGGAACATTACATTACTCAGTCGAAAAAGGAATATGTTCACATGCTTCTGACGGCGATGGGTGGAGGATTGATCGTTGGTTTCCTGTGTTTGTTCAAAGTGGTTTTGGGAAAAGCAGTCATCAGTGATTTTGGTCATGCGCTCCTTTACAGTTTGAATTACGCCTTTGGATTTATCCTGATTTACTTATTGGGTTTTACGTTGGCAACCAAACAGCCGGCAATGACTGCAGCAGCGATCGTTAAATCGATTGAAAATGGATTGAACAGCTCGGCAGATGAGGCGGACAGGCACCGTTCTTTTGCGATCCTGTTCTCTCATCTTTTCCGTTCACAGTTCATTGCTTTTGTGGGGAATGTACTGATCGCTTTTCCGGTTGCCATGCTATTGATTTGGTCTTTGCAGGGATTGGCAGGTTTCCAAATTGTGGACGAAGCAAAAAGCGAGCATTTGATGACCGATTTGAACCCGATAGCTTCCTGGGCATTCCTGCATGCAGCCATTGCCGGAGTTTTTCTCTTCCTTTCCGGGATTATTGCCGGGTCGGTTTCCAACAAGATCAAGCACAAGAAGATTTACAACCGGATTAAGGAACACCCGGTGCTAAAGATTTCACTAGGGAAAGAAAGTACCAAAAAATTAGCCGATTGGATCGAACGAAAATGGGCCGGAGTAGCATCTAACTTCTGGTTTGGAGTGTTCCTGGGCTCCACTGCGTCCATTGGGATTTTTCTGGGTCTGAACCTGGATATCCGGCACATTACCTTTGCTGCCGGGAATATGGCTTTGGGATTATTCGGCGGACATTTCGAAACAGGCTGGTATCCGATTATCATGGGAATCCTGGGAATCGGCGTGATCGGTTTTGTGAACTTCATTGTAAGTTTTGCGCTTTCACTTTGGCTAGCGCTCCGTTCCCGCGATATTCCGATCTCTGAACTGAAATATCTTTTTAAGTCTGTTTGGCTGTATTTCAAGTACGAACCATTGGCATTTTTCTTCCCTTTTAAGAGTTCCTGACAGTATCATTAATTGTTGTGTCAATTGTTAAAAATCAACTTATTGCGAAGTTTAAAATGTTAAATAACTCAGAAATTAGTTGTTGATTGCTTATCTTCGAGCCACATTAATTTTATTAACTTACTATGAAAAAATCATTACTGGTTTTCTCGCTTCTTGCGGGAAGTACCTTGTGTTTTGCGCAGCAAGGCTCTAAAATGGGTTTGAATCATGTTCTAAATCCTCAACTCAAACAAGCCCCGGTTTCTTCTCAACCTTCATTGGTTAAAACATTGGTTTGTCAGGATACTTTACGTTATCCACAAGCTAAGGAACAGATTTTGGGAACGGATAATTTTTATTCATTTAACGCTTATGCTTCAGATAATGAGGTAGTTTCTCAAACTTATTTAAACTCAGGGAATTTAACAATCAATGGAATTGAGTTTTTTGGTGCGAAAGGTTCAGCTACCGATGTTACCGTAAATGCTGCTATTTATAACGTAAATGCTTCAAATGTACCAACAACATTGGTAGGAAGCAGTAATGTTACAATTACGGGAGCTTTCACGAATACGAATGCAGATTATGCCTATCGCTATGTTAATTTTTCTACACCGCTTACGGTAACCGGAAATTATGCGATAGTTCTTACACCGAGTACAGGGATTTTAAATTTCTATATAACGGATCTTGCTTTTGGACAAACATATGATGAAGACTTCTTACGTTATAAATCATCTTATTACCCAAATTCTGCCGGTGCTTATGTGAGTATTCCGGTATTGACAAATGATGCAACGAATTTCCCCGGAAATGGTACAACAATTCCTGCCGGTCCATACAATTTTGAATTGTTGGCAGGACCCATTGTGAATTATACCATCAACACACAATTCACACCGTCTGCAACTACAGTTTGTCAGGGTACACCGGTTACTTATACCAATGGAACCACCCCGATGTCCATTTTAGGGAATAGAATGTCGAACTACAATAAGTTTATGTCCTATTTCGGAGTAGCTACAACAGATTCCACATTCGTTTATGATATGGATAACAGCACTGCAATTTGGAATGGTACAACTACCTATACGCATCCTGCAGCAGGAACATACGATGTTATGTTAATTACACTCGGAGGATTTTTTAATAGCTGTGTGGATAACACGGTACAAACAATTACGGTTAACCCGGCTCTGGCAGCACCGACAGTTACACCTGGCGGACCAACGACTTTCTGTTCGGGAGGAAACGTAGTGCTTACTTCGTCAGCCGCTACGGGAAATACCTGGTCAAACGGAGCAACTACTCAATCCATTACGGTGAACACTTCCGGAACATATACGGTTACTGCTACAGCTTTGGGCTGTACTTCTCCGGCATCTGCAGGGCAAACTATTACGGTGAATGCATTGGATAATGCTTCTTATACTTACCCTACCAATTCTATCTGCGACGCATCTCCGAACCAAACGCCAACAACATCGGTTGCGGGAACATTCTCATCTACTCCTGCAGGATTAACTTTTGTAAGCACTGCGACCGGAGAAATTGATGTAGCAAACAGTACTTCAGGAAGTTATACAGTAACTTATACAACTTCCGGAGCTTGTCCGAACACCAGTACACAAACAGTGGTAATTTCAGGTGCTCCTGATGCAACATTTAGCTACGCAATGCCAAGCTACTGTACGAATGGAACAAACCCAAGCCCGGTATACGGTGCAGGAGCAAGCGCAGGAGCATTCAGCTCCACAGCAGGATTGGTAATCAATTCTTCAACAGGGGTAATTGATTTAGCTTCTAGTACTGCCGGAGTGTATACGGTAACAAACTCAATTGCTGCGAACGGATCATGTCCGGCGGATGCTCAAACATTTAGTGTTACCATAGCTGCAGCACCGACTGCTACAGTTTCAGGTGGTGGTACACAATGCGGTACAGGTTCTTTCCCGATCAGTATTGCTTTAACAGGGGCGGGTCCATGGGATATTACTTATTCTGACGGAACGACCCCAAATACTGTAACAGGAGTGACAACTTCTCCTTATACAATTACTGCAACTGCAAATGGAACATATACAGTTTCAAATGTAACAATGGGTGGATGTTCTGCAACGGGAACAGGTGCTGCAACGGTAGTATTTAACCCGAACCCGACTGTTTCATTTACACAGGTTGCGGATGTTTGTGATAATGCAAGTCCGGTAACATTGACTGCATCTCCTGCGGGAGGAACTTTCTCCGGTTCAACGGGAGTTTCCGGTTCGACTTTTGATCCGGCTGGTTTGACAGCAGGTTCAATTACTTTGACATATGATTACACGGATGGAAACGGATGTTCAGGATCTGCAACTTCTACATTCACATTGAATGCAGCGCCAACAGCAAGCCTTGCAGCATTTACAGATGTATGTTTGCAAGACCCTTCATTTGGTTTGACAGGTGGTTTGCCTGCTGGCGGAACGTATAGCGGAACAGGTGTTTCGGGAGGAAACTTCAGCCCGTCAACTGCCGGAGCTGGGATCCAGATAATTACGTACACTGTGACTGAGAACGGGTGTTCGGATGCAGTTTCCCAGTCAATTAATGTGGAAGATTGTGCCGGAATTGAAGAAATGGCTGATTTCGGATTGGAGATTTATCCGAACCCTACAAGTTCAGTAATCGTTATCAAGGCAGGAAAAGACGTGAATTTCTCCATGGTATCCGAGGATGGAAAAATGGTTTANNGCTCAGGGAAGCCTTGTTGAAAAAGTGATCGTGAAATAAATAACCGAATGATAGTTGGAATGCCGTTCGCCAATCGACGAACGGCATTTTTTATTAATTGAGCCTGCGAAATCCAATATCCTTATATACAGCTCATCAAACCATTCCTTCGTGTCCCTGGTGATCTTTGTGGTTTTTTTACTAATTTCGGTTTTAATGCCAAAAAAGTACGCAGCCATAGATATCGGATCGAATGCAGCTCGATTGTTGATTGGTGAAATTGCCAAAGAAAACGGGCATCCTTATGTCAAGAAAATCTCTTACACACGTCTTCCGCTTCGTTTAGGGGGGGAAGTGTTCGATTCCGGTGAGATCAGTATCCAAAAAGCAGAAGATTTCATTAAGACGATGAAGGCTTTCAGCCTGATTGCAGATATTTTTGATGTTGCTGCAATTCGGGCATGTGCTACCAGTGCGATGCGGGATGCCANNGAAGAAGCGCGATTGATCTTCGGTACTTTTGCCTTACTCGATATTGCACGTTCCGAATCTTATTTAGTCATTGATGTCGGTGGAGGATCTACCGAGATTAACGTCTTTGAGCACGGAAAACGGGTAGCGGCAAAAAGTTTTGATATCGGTACGGTTCGCATGCTTAAAAATAAGGTCGACAAGAAAGACTGGCGGGAACTGAAAGACTGGATCAAGGAACACGTGGAAGATAATCCGCATGCGGTCTATGCAACCGGTGGGAATATCAATAAGATCCACAAAATTCTCGGTTTTAAAGAAAAAGCTCCGGTTACTTTGAGAGCCATGAACCAATTGTATGCCGAATTGGAACCCTTAAGCGTCGGTCAGCGTATGGATTTATTCCAATTAAAGCCCGATAGAGCCGATGTAATCGTTCCGGCACTGGAAATCTTCCGTTTCTGTATGAATGCGCTTAAATGCAAGGAAATGTACGTTCCCAAGATCGGATTGTCGGACGGAATCGTTTACGATCTGCATAAGAAAAAGGTGTGAAATGACTATGGAATGTGAGTTTTTGAGTGTGGAATTCTTGTTATATACTAATTAACTCATCCACCAAAAATTATTCCTATGAAAAAGATCTTGAATTTCTTCTCACCGGAACTTACAAAGGACTTGCAATTGGAGATTCTATTGAGAAATTCCGGAAAACTATTCAAGACCCGTTTCATAATATGTCAGATGGTGATACAGAGATCTATTCTGATGATAACCAGGCAGAATTCATATTTATCAATAATGAACTCTATTTTATCAATCTTAAATCTTTTAAGCAAGGATTTCTTCCTTCTGAATTCAAAAAAACGATCAGGAGGCTTAATAAAAAGAAGATAGAATGGTATTTTAACCAAGAGCTTACATTACTTAAGCAATTAACTATTCGAATGAAGTCCTCCGGTGTCGATTTGATTTTCGATCTGGAACATCAGAATGAAGCGATTCTACAAAAAGTGATCTTATCCAAGCAGTTTGATTAAGAATATTTCATCTGCGAAATTCGCGTGATCTGCGGGAAATAATCATCCTATCCGTATCCCCAACACCGTAATATCGTCCACCTGTTCCAACCCTTCACCGTAAGCAGATTTCCATTCCTCGATCGTTGTATCCAGGATTTTGCCCTGCTCATTCATCGGTTTGTGAGCATTTTCAGCAAGCAGGTTCTTGAAGTTGCGGCTCATGAATTTCTTTCCTCTTTCACCGCCAAACTGATCCGAATAACCATCTGTGAATAAGTAGAAGATATCTCCTTTATTCGCTACCATTTCATGGTTCGTGAATTCACTCATATCCGGGTAGATAGCGATCGGACGTTTATCGGGCTTTAATTCCTCCAGTTTCTTGCTTTTCGAAGAAACAATGTACAGCGGATTATTTGCTCCGGACCAATGACATTTGTAGGTTTTGTTGTTGATCAAAAGCAGGGAAATATCCATTCCGTCCATCTGTTCGCCCTGGATTCCTTTTTGCTGCAGGGAATCGATTACTTTGTCGCGCAGCTCGTTCAAAATGATATCTGCACGTGTAATTTCCTGCTGTTTCACAATTTCATTCAGCAAACTGATACACAACATGCTTACAAATGCTCCCGGAACACCATGTCCGGTACAATCTGCTACTGCAACCAAAGTCCAGTCGCCCCGGCGGTCTACGAAGAAGAAATCCCCGCTGACAATATCCTTTGGCTTGTACATCACGAAGAAATCGCCTGGAATTGTTCCGCGAATGGTTTGTTCATCGGGTAAAACTGCATTTTGAATGCGTAAAGCATACCGGATACTGTCTGTTAATTCATACAGGATCTTTTCGATCTGGTCTTTCTGTGAACTGACAATAGCGTGCTGTTCCGAAAGTTCCTGGATGGATTTTTTACGGTGGACCGAACTTCGGTATAAAATATAGGAAATTCCCAGGATCAGGATCAAAACAACCAATCCCATGATCAGGATAACCCGTTGCATGCCGAGTTTTTGCAATTGCTCGTTAATCTGTCCTTTTTGCAATTCAATATTTCGCTTCTGCTCGAACAGGATGTCTTCCTGGTCAGAAATAGCCTGCGATTGATCCTCCAGTTTTTGCGCCTGTTCTTCGAGAATGGTTCCCTGTTCATCCAGCATTTTGACCTTTTCCTGCAGGGTCATTTTCTGGTAGTTGATCTTAGCCTTCTGATTTTTGATTGTTTCCTCCTTGGCNNGCAACTTTTTCACGCTCCTTTTCCAGTTTTTCGGTCGACTCATTGAGTAATTCTTCCCAGGCAACCGTTCCTTCCATGTATTGTTCGAACTGATTGGTCAATTTCAACCCGGCACTTTCCATATTTGCCTGGTTGACCGTGAAATCGTCTTTTTTCAAGCGTCCGTTAAAGTTAACCATCACGTAATCTTCATCCTTGCAGGAGTTTGTGATTAAGAGCGTGTGATTTCCGGCAATAGTCTTCGCAACTTTCTCAATTTTCTTGTTGAATTTTTTGTCTACGCAAAGAACCTGTGTTGCACCTATGGCATCCAAACTTTTGAAGTGGACAACACTTACTTTTTTTCCTTTCAGCGAAATGCCGTCGTATTTTTTTCGAAGAGCACCGTAAAACGAGGTGTCACTATCGAGTACACCGATCTGGAATGTTTGAAATGAAGCCTGGTTTTCCCAGCTTGTATTCAGCATGATGGGATAAATGCTTGTGGCAACTGATTCATCGGATCGTGAAAATTGTGCGGAAGCATTGGATGCGCAGACAAAGCAAACCAAAAAGAATGCGAAAATAGGTTTCAATCGGATTCCGAATGAGCCGGCAACGTGTATAATGTTCAAGTTCACGATCAAAAAATTGTTCGAAACGGTTTGTTTAAGCGTTTAATTGCCGCAAAGGTATGAAAAACAAAAGTTTTGCAGGAAAAGTTCTTTGTTAAGAATCAGTGAAATTGTGTGAATGGCAGATTGGTAGGAATTGGCGATCACAATAAGCCGGAATGATACCTTGATTAAATTACAACTGTTATCGGAGATTTTGAGAATGTGTCTTTTGTAGAAACCAATGAGCAATCGTTAGTTAAAATTCACATTTTAACCGGATTCGAATAGAAAGCGTAATTAATAGTGTTGAATTTCACAAATGAGATGCGTTTAAGGATTCACCTGAATTGTTTTGGTTTCTTTTTGGTAATAAACCACAATGCTTTCCCGTTTGATGGATTTAATCGTTAGGCCGTCAAATAGCTCGTCATTCGGGTAAATTTTATACATCACGCCATCAATGGAAAGTAATGCCCGTGGTTTTTTTGAACTTGTTTTCTGAACAATTCCATAGTACTTGATTGCCGGCCAGTATACAATGGGTTTTTCCTTTTTCTTAGGTGGTTCAGGAAGCGGTGCATTTTCATTATTCGAAGAGCCGGTTGGTTTCACCGGAATCCGTCCGGCCTTCAAAAAAGGATCGGCATAATTGGCTTTTAGGTGAAAATTCTTTTTGGCCTGAATATCTTCTATTTTCATCTCGTCAAGTTGTGAAACAGGTAATTCCGAATCTTCTGAAATATTGGAACTAATGCGCACAAACAATTTGAAGTAGATAAAACCTACGACAAGCA
>DJFP01000253.1:4703-18920 GCA_002432565.1 Flavobacteriales bacterium UBA5869 | reverse complement strand
GCAGGATGGTGATGAAAACCCAAGTAAATTTTCCTATGGAAATACGGAAGCTCTGAAGTTTCAACGCGCATGCCATATTACTTACACCTCTACCCTAACGCATGATTTGTTGCGCGAAGGTTTTGATCGTTCTCCTATGTTTAACGGAGCGATTAAAAGCAGCGGACCAAGATATTGTCCCAGTATTGAAGATAAAATCAATCGTTTTGCTGATCGGGATCGACACCAGATTTTTGTTGAACCAGAGGGTTGGAATACAGTTGAAATATATGTAAATGGGTTTTCGACCAGTTTGCCAGAGGATGTTCAATTGAAAGCATTGAGATCTATTCCCGGATTTGAACAGGCGAAGATGTTCAGACCAGGATATGCAATCGAGTATGATTATTTCCCCCCTACCCAACTAAAGCATACGTTGGAAACCAAATTAATCCATGGATTGTATTTTGCCGGACAAATAAATGGTACTACCGGATACGAGGAGGCGGCGTGCCAGGGATTGATGGCCGGAATTAATGCTGCTTTAAAGGTTCAGGAAAAAGATCCGTTTATTCTTTCAAGAAGTGAGGCTTATATCGGTGTGTTGATTGACGACTTGATTACCAAGGGAACGCAGGAACCATATCGTATGTTTACTTCACGTGCGGAGTATCGTATTTTGCTGCGACAGGATAATGCGGATGTTCGATTGACTCCGATTGCTTTTGAACTGGGTTTGCAGGATCAGGAAGCTATGGATCGTGTAAATAGAAAAGTGAATGCTGCCAAAGAACTAATCGGAGCCTTGCGAAAGGAAGGTGTTAGTCCGGAGGTTGCAAATCCGGTTTTGGATTTGGTTGGAAGCTCTCCCCTTTCTCAGCAGGTAAAATTGGCTTCAGTACTCACACGTCCGCATGTCACAATGGAGCATGTGCTGGAAATGAGTCAGAATGTTCGTGAGTTGGCTGAAAGGTTACACGTGGAACATGATGAAGCTGTTGAACAAGCTGAGATCTTGTTGAAATATGAAGGATACATTGCCCGTGAAGAGGAGGTGGCTTTAAAGCTTTCTCGCCTGGAAGAAGTTTCAATTCCAACCAGCATGGATTATTCCGGGTTGAAATCTTTGTCTTCTGAGGCAAAAGAAAAATTAAGTAAGATCAAGCCTGTGACTATTGGCCAGGCATCAAGAGTTAGTGGAGTTTCCCCTAGCGATATTTCTGTTTTATTAATTCATTTAGGAAGATAGTTTCACGTGGAACATTTAAATCAAACCTCTTGCCCTTCATGTGGAGCGCAATCTTTTAGTACTTATCTAACGGTAAAGGACCATTTCCTTTCCAAGGAGAATTTTAACCTGGAACTGTGTGCTTCCTGTAATTTGTTGTTCACAAACCCGCGTCCAAGCCTGGAGCGAATTGGTGATTATTACAAATCGGAAGAATATGTTTCTCATAGCTCTACCAAGAAAGGATTGGTAAACAAGGTTTATGGTTGGGTGCGTTCATACACCTTGAAGAAGAAAATCTCCTTGTTAAAAGAATTGACAACCGGAAAGAAACTTCTTGACATAGGAGCAGGAACCGGGCACTTTTTAGCGAAAGCAAAAGAATCCGGATATACTGTTTTGGGATTAGAACCGGATGAAGATGCACGTAGAGTGGCTATGTCGGAGAACGGAATAGAACTAAAGGATCTAAGTTTGCTTCATGACTTGAATGAATCGTTTGATATTGTTTCTATGTGGCACGTATTGGAGCATGTCTACAACCTACAGCCGGATTTGGAAAAGATCGCTTCGTTGGTGAACCAAAATGGAGTTTTGATAATTGCCGTTCCGAATTATACCTCTTTCGATGCTCAGTATTATAAAGAGTATTGGGCGGCTTATGATGTTCCTCGTCACCTCTATCATTTTTCTCCAAAATCAATTATTCCTTTAGTTGAATCCAAAGGACTGAAATTTGAGAAAATGCTTCCGATGAAATTTGATAGTTATTATGTTTCGATGCTTAGCGAGAAATACAAGGGTGGTTCCTTACTGAAAGCCATGAGAATTGGATTTTTATCCAACAGGAAGGCAAAGGAAGGTTTGTCGAGCTCTCAGATCTATATTTTCCGCAAGAAATAGCGTTTTTAAGCCCTCTGAAGGGCTTTTTTTGTGTTTGGAAGGGAAAGACCTTGGTTGTGGGGAGATCGGGCAGGAAATCGAGTGAAATTTTTAACTTTTTGGCTGGTTTTGCAGAACAAAACAGTTCGACTTCGCGTGAGTCAGCAATTATTGGCAACAGTTTTATTTTTTTGAAAGTTCATTGAGCGGAGTCGAAAAGATCTTTTTAGGAAAATTAATTATTCGGCTCAATCCAGTCTCCGTTTTCCCGGATTAATTCAATCAGTGCGTCTACAGCTTCTTTTTCTGAAACATTTTTCTTTACAACCGTTTTCTCTTTGTAAAGAGTTATTTTCCCAGGACCGGTTCCTACGTATCCGTAATCAGCATCGGCCATCTCTCCCGGACCGTTTACAATACAGCCCATAATGCCTATTTTAATTCCCTTGAGATGGGATGTGCGTTCACGGATTTTTGCTGTGGTTTCCTGTAGGTCGAATAAGGTTCTTCCACAGGATGGACAGGAAATGTATTCTGTTTTCGAGATGCGCGTACGTGTTGCCTGCAGAATGCCAAAGGATAAGCTGTTCAGATCAACGAGCGATTGTGGTGCTGTGATCCAAAGCCCGTCTGCAAAGCCGTCAATAAAATGAATTCCGGCATCTGAGCTGGCATATAGTTGGAGCATTTCCAGCTCTTTTAACTCGTAGTTTAATTTGAGTATAACAGGATTTATGTTGTTTAATTCCGCTAATTCATATTGAAATTTGCGGATTAATTGTGTTTTCTGTCTTTTTTCGGTTTGAATTACATAGATGATTTCCGCAGTTGGCAATTCTGAAACAATAACTTGCTCGTCCAGGTTAATGAGTAAAAAGACAATTCCGGAGGGTTTGTATTCCTGGTATTCTTGCAACGTACAAAGGGGATAAGTGTCAATTCTGCCGTGAGATTTCCATGTGGAATAGTCCTGGACGAGCCGCAAAGTTCCCGGAACTTCAAAGTCAATGCTCTGGTTTCCAAGATAAACATAATCTGCAGCCTGGTCAAAAATGTTCCATTTGTCTAGCTGCTCGGAATAGCTGTACCCAAAACCAAAGAAATTAGTTGAAACTATGTTTTCTTTTTTTGATAAATCCGAAAAAACAATTGAATGATTACTTCCACCAATGTTTAATAACTTTTTGGTTGAGCGCTTATTATAATGGAAATAGTCTAATTTTATTTTAGACGAAAAGTTTAGTTTGTAACCCTGTTTTTTTTCAAATTTTTGGAGCAGCTTTTGAGCTACCGGAATCTCAAATTCAGGATCTTCTGTCAGGGATACCCGGATGGTGTCTCCCAATCCGTCTTCCAGCAAGGCTCCAATTCCAACCGCAGATTTAATCCGTCCGTCTTCACCATCTCCTGCTTCTGTTACTCCCAGATGCAGCGGATAATTCATTCCCTGCTCCTTCATGATTTTAACCAACAAACGGTAGGCTTGTACCATGACAAGTGTATTGCTTGCTTTCATGGAAATGATCAGGTCGTGGTAATCATTCTTTCTACAGATATGGATAAATTCCATGGCGGATTGAACCATTCCTTCCGGAGTGTCTCCGTATCTGCTCAAAATCCTGTCGGAAAGAGATCCGTGATTGGTACCGATCCGCATAGCCGTTCCATGTTCCTTGCAAAGCAAAACAAGTGGGGTAAACTTCTCTTCAATGCGCTTTAGTTCTGCCTGGTAGCTTTCTTCGGTGTAGTCGATCTCTTCGAATTTCTTTTTGTCGGCATAGTTGCCGGGATTGACGCGCACCTTTTCAATGAGTTTTGCTGCGATTTCAGCTGCGTTTGGCGTAAAATGGATGTCTGCTACCAGTGGAGTGTTATAACCGCGTTTAATAAGCTCTTTTTTGATAATACTTAGATTTACTGCTTCTTTTTTGGAGGGCGCAGTCAAACGGACCAATTCACACCCCGCATCAATCATACGGATAGATTGTTCCACGGATCCTTCGGTGTCCATTGTGTCGGTAGTCGTCATGGATTGAATGCGGATGGGGTTTTTACCCCCAATTGCCGTAATCCCGATTTTTACCTCACGTGTCTCGAAGCGTTCGCGATTGAATAAATCATTGCAGAATTCTATTCTATCAGACATTAAAACGTTTTTACTTAAGCAAATGTACGGAATGAATTTTAGAGATTGATTTCTTGTACAAGCATTTCAATGAGATTGCCCGCATGCTTTTTCAAATAGTAATGACCTTCAAATTCCCGGTAATCGGAGACAACCAAATCTGCAAAAACTAATTCTTTGATGTGTTTTGAGATAGTGGATTTGGCTAAAGTGGTTATTGATTGAAAAGTGTCGTTTGTTGCCTGGTGGTTTTCAAACAGGTATTTGATAATGGTGATTCTTGCAGGATGACCCAAGGCTTTAGCAATTTGGCAAAGTCAAAGAATCAGCTGAAAGATAAGCCCCCATGGTTTTCGAACCGTTACGGGCAATCAATTGACGAGAGAAGCAGGCAGAAAGTAAGGACGAGTTTTTTCATAAGTTTAGATGGTTTTCTTATAATGCACGCTTCCACAGCAATGCTTGAATTTTTCACCGCTTTCGCAGTAACATGGATCGTTTCTTCCGATCACTTTTGCCTTCTTGGAAAGGTTGCGGTCGGCCATGTTCTGGTTGAAGATCTTTTCCAGCAAAGCGTATAGTTCCGGGTGTTTTTCCTCCAGTAGTTTCGGGCGTTCAAAGAAATATTCACTGATTACCGAAAAGAATTCCGCGCGGTTTGTTCCTCCGTATGGGTTGATATCGGATTTTCGGGCATAAATCCGGTCTATTTCACGGTTCATGAGGTTGATCCATGGAAGCGCATACTGTTTGTCCATCAGCACTTTCGGAAGGCCATCAATTTCCCCGTCCGTTTTGTCGATTAAATGAACAAATTCATGAATGGCAGTGTTCTGTTTGTCCGACTCATTTTTGAAACCCAATCTCAAGGCTTCCTTCGAAAGAATCATAATCCCTTCCATGCTTTGGTTCCCCACCATCCCAAGAATTCTTTTGTTGGATTCACCTTCAAACTGGTAGTTTTCATCGAACATCTTCGGGTAAAGAAGCACCTCCCGGATATTCGTGTATTTCCAGGAGGCGAAACCAAAGATCGGAATGATAGCGCTGGAAGCAACAAGTAGTTTGTCCGTTAAATTCACAGGTGTTTTTATTCCGGTGATGCGGCAATTGAGCAAAAATTCCTGCACTTTGAATTCGAAACGAAGTTTTTCTTCATCGTTCAAAGAGTTGTAGAACAAAACTTCCCTGCCCAGGATTTCTCTCCAGGTTTCCGGGAAAGGTTCACGTGGAACCCGCCATTTTGGGTGTGCAGCTTTAGAGTAGGAAACCCATCCCAACCCAACCAGTAGAACAATCGCCGTAAAAATGATAACAACCATGAGTGTCTGTCTGTGAAATCCGCCCTGAATATAGAAAACTTAGCGTGATTGGACCTCTTTCTGATTTAAAAAGGTGTTTGTGTTTCTTATCTTAAGTCAAGGATTTTTTGGTTTCGGTCAGGGTAGATTTGCTGCTCATTTTAATTTTTTGATTTATGAAACAATTCTTTTTCCCACGCTTTTTCTTGGTTTTAGCCGGACTTATCGGTTTTTCTGTCGGAGTGGGACAGCTCTTTTTTCCGATAGCTTTCGAAGCTTCTTCAGGAATCCTTTTAGACACCGATATTAATTTACTCAGCGAGTTCCGCTCAGCTGGTGGAAGTCTTGTTCTACTGGGAATCGTAATTGTCTCGGGAGCTTTTATAAGGCCTCTGGTAAAATATGCGCTTTTCCTCGTTTCGGTGCTTTATCTGGGCTATGGTTTGGCAAGGGTGTATGCTTTCGTTGTGGATGGAATTCCCAACGAGTTATTCATCGTTGTAACAAGCGCTGAGGTAATAATTGGTTTTGCTGCCCTTTTGATGTTTTACGGGGTAAGGAAAGCCGAGAGGAATACTTAATTTTTGGTTTTCACGATTCGCTTTCTGATCCTGCTTAGAGATTCGGGAGTTATTCCCAAATAACTGGCTATGTATACAAGAGCCACTCGGTTAAACAGTTCCGGGTTGTTTTTCAATAAGAGTTGATAACGTTCTTCCGGGCTGAAATTGTTAAGCAGGGAAATATAATTCTCCGCTTTTTTAAAATCATTGACCATGATATGGTGAGCCAGGTATTCAAGCAACGGATTGGTTTGCCGTATTTTGAGCTCCTGGTCTTTTGTTCCGCTTATCAGGATGGTGTCTTCCAAACATTGAAAAGCATAGTCGGAAGGTTCGTTTCTCAAATAACCCGAATAGGAAATAAGAGGATCCCCTTCAAAAAAGAACGCGCTTGTTTTTTCCACACCATCGATCAATTTGAATTGCCGTAAAGAACCCTGAACGACCAGGTAACACTTATTACTGACAACATGTTCGTGCAAAACAAATTCTCCCTTTTTGAAAGATTCAATGCACGTGTTTTCCAAAATAAGGGAAACGTCTTGCGGGCTAAACCGCTTGAATTCTAGTAAGAACCGTTTCGCTAAATCGCTCATAATCGTGTTTTTTTGCCGTTTAGTCTTAGCATTAAGAATCCCTGCAAGATAACTTCATACGCTTAAATCAGCAACGCTATTTGTCACTTTTTCGTAACTTTCCACCATGCATTTTGACGAATTGATCCATTTTTGTTTCCAGCTCCCGGGGGCAACCGAAACATTTCCTTTTGATAAGCGCACCCTGGTGATTAAGGTGCAGAACAAAATGTTCGCCTTGGTGGATGTGGAAGATCCAACAGGAAT
The DNA here is from genome assembly GCA_002432565.1 of Flavobacteriales bacterium UBA5869. GTDB lineage: Bacteria > Bacteroidota > Bacteroidia > Flavobacteriales_D > Crocinitomicaceae > Fluviicola. The sequence goes on along the minus strand of DJFP01000253.1, from coordinate 12,000 downwards.
TAACCTGAAATGCGACCCGGAAAAAGCGATAGAATTGCGGGAACGCTACGATGGGATACAGCCGGGTTATCACATGAGCAAGAAACATTGGAATACTGTTTCGTTGGAAGGATTGGTCGATGATTCATTGATTAAAGAGTTGATCGTACACTCTTACGATTTAGTGGTTTCTTCCCTTCCGAAAAAATTACAGGATGAGCTTAAGAATAGATAAATATGTGTGGTTTGTGCGCCTGGCAAAGACCCGCACGCTGGCAACCGAACTGGTTCAAAGGAATAAAATCAAGCTGAATGACATGTCCGTGAAACCATCGAAGGAAGTAAAAATCGGGGATACGTTATCTATTATCAAGAATAACGCAACGTTTAGCTACAAGATCAAAGATTTGCTGGATCGCAGAGTCGGAGCAAAACTGGTTGCAGATTACCTCATTGACATCACAGATCCCCTGGAATTGGAAAAATTCAAAACGTACCAGGCTGCACAAAGCGTTTACCGGGAATATGGGACCGGCCGCCCATCGCGTAAAGACCGCGATAACCTGGATTCTTTCTTCGAATGGCTGGAGGAAGATGAAGACGAAGATTAGCGATAAGGTGGTTTGAAAACCGCTTCATCATAAATGGATAATGAAAAAAGCACGCAGATAACGCTTATTTTAGCTGATATCTGCGGGAAATAAGATTTACGGCTCTGCACGCAGCTGCTCAAAAACGTTTACATATTCCTGTAATTTCTCAAACAAACCCTTTAGATCTGCCGGAATTGCCTGTGGGAAGAGTTTTTGGATTTGTGTAACACCGCCGTTTGCGGCTTTTTCTGCTCCTGCTTTATCTCCCGCAGCAAATCGCTCTGCCATCAATTTCATGCTTTGATTTACTATCGCCACTGCCATCATGCGTTTGTGGTTCATATCCAGCGTCATGTCCAGTAACCCTGTTGCCGGACTCCATTCCGGGTTCAGTTCTTTTTCAACTGTTTTTTGTTTTTTGCTTACCGGATCAGTATAGGTCATCCGGGCAACGACCTTTTGCTTTTCAATCGCAGGTGTAGAATTGATAATGTCCATTTTCACCAGGGCCATTTTTTGCAGTCCCGGGAATAAATGATCGATATCAACGGTCACTTTTCCGGCATTGACCTTGGCATTTTCATAACCAAGCAGCTGACGGTAAACAATCTGGTCATTGAAGAGAATTTCCAATTTTACATCCGTTCCGATCGGGTCAATAATACCATCAAACGTCTTCAAAAACGCCTGACTGTAGTGTGAAGGATCTCCGGCCATCTGCATGGTTCCTCCTCCGATGGTTGCCAATTGCTCCAATAACACGGTATTGTAATCATAACCAACGCCGATTGCTGAGATTTGCAGTCCTTTGGCAGCATAGGTTTTTGCCAGGTTGATGGAAATCTCCGGCTCATCGCCCCCGTAACCGTCGGATAACAATACCAACCGGTTGACCATGTTCGCTTTTTTATCGGCCGACAATTGCTTGAGACCTTCCTCGAAACCAATGGAGATATTGGTTCCCCCGTTCGGCTGTAAAGCGCGAATGATATCGCAAATAGCCGCTTTATTGGTAATGAATTGAGATGGAAGCACTTTGTAAACCTGGTCGTCAAAAGCCACAATTCCGATGCGGTCCTGAGGGGTCATGCGGTTGATAAACTCAATCAGGGTGTTTTTCAGCAATTCCAGTCTATTCTCATTCGACATGGAGCCGGAAACGTCGATCACAAAAAGCAGGTTTTTCGGGATAGAAACCTTTTTGTTTTTAGCATTCACTTTAAAACCGACTTCCAAAACGACTTCTTTGGAAGATGCATTGAATTTGTTGCCCCACTTCAGGAAAAGGTCTACTTCATTGTCGCTTGATGGATATTGGGCTGTCACGAAGTCATTCACGTTCAATGCCACCAGGTCTTTTACCCGTGGAATGAAAGATTCGATGTTTTCCAGTCGTGGATCAGGAATGTAGTTGATAGTCTTTCCCATGGTAGCAAAACCTTTCATTCTGCTTAAATCAAGCACGCTCGCATCGCGCTGAAAGGTGAAATCCACCACGTATTTTGTTTTTAAAGGAAGCATGAACCATACTTTCCCCGTTGCATCGGTTTTTCCTTTGTATTTGATAGAACCGCCAACGGTTTTTAAATAAACGGGTTCGTTGGCGATCGGAGACCCGCCTTTACGGATTGTAAGGTCTACAACGGCATGAGAACTGCTTGGTTTTATTCCGGCAGGAATGGTTTGGACCGTGTATTTTCCTTCCTGCTTTTCGGTGAATGCTTTTTTCTCATAGGTGATGAAAGCCGTTCTGGCTGTGGACTCATCCTTGAAATCTACCCATTCCAAAGATAGGATATCCGCCACATCAATTTCAAAGTCGTTTTTATTCGGTACCAGGAAAATGCATTCTCCTGAGGCGTTGGTTGTGCCTGTGAACTGTTCTGCCAATGCAAAACAAGTCAGAGTGACAGGAATATTGGCCTGTGCTTTGCCTTCCCGGTTTTTTACGACCACTTTCAATCCGCAGTGATTAGCATCCGGAAACGGCATGGATGTAAATTTCTGTGGTGTTTTCTTAAAAACAATGGTTGAACGATCGGGTAAAATGCGGTTTTCGCGTTCCCAGACTTCCAGATCGTACGTGAGGTGTTTGCTCGCACTTCCTTTTCCCCAGTTTTCTACCCAAAGACAGTTGCTCATTTCACCCACGGACCCGATCCAGAGTTCACCGTGGTCAAAAACCAGGTCCAAAGCCCCGGAAGCATTGGTCTTTTTTTCGATTCGTTCAAAAGTTTTCGCTTCTACAAAACGCACGGAAAGGTTTCCGGCAGGCTGGTTCTGGTTGTTTACAACCTGCAGATGATAATTCGTTTGGGCATGTGCAATCCCCGTAGCTATTGGAATGCAGCAAAGTGCCGACAAAAGGTGTCGAATTGGTTTCATAAGTTTTGGAAAAATGGGTTTGTATTACTCAAACAAGCTGATTTCAATTTGGTTACACTTTCGAAGAAAGAATGATTGGTCTGTGATCTGATTTTCTTTACAAAACCTGTTTTTTGGTCGCATTTTGATTGAGACCACATTTCTCACAGCCAGCCTGCTTTTTGCGTTGGGAAGACAAATAGAATCTACGCACCAAATAGAAGGCTGCCGCTGAAATGGCTATTATGACTAAAACGAGCTGCATCAGCTAAAAAGGATGAATGTTATGTAGGCTCCAAGATACGCCAAAACGCCCATATATCCAACCTGTATGATCGGCCATTTCCAGGATTTTGTTTCACGTTTTACTACCGCAAGTGTTGCCATGCACTGCATCGCAAAGACATAAAAAACCAGAAGGGAAAGACCGCTCGCAAGTGTGTAAGTCGGAGTTCCGTCATCGCGTTTTTGTGCTTTCAATTTGTCGATCAGCTGCTTTGGATCATCGTCTACTTCGTGTACGGAATAAATCGTTGCAAGAGAGCCCACAAAAACCTCCCGGGCAGCAAAGGAAGTAAGCAGCGAAATACCCATTTTCCAATCGTAACCCAAAGGTTTGATCACCGGTTCGATGAATTTTCCCATATGACCCATGTAGGAGTGTTCCAGTTTTATTGAAGCCACCTGGCTTTCATAATCGGCCATTGCTTTTTCGGTTTGAACTTTTGGAGCCTGGATTTTTCCGGCATAATGTTCCATGTCATTTCCCGGACCGAAACTAGCCAAAGCCCATAAGATGATTGAGATAGCAAGGATGATTTTCCCGGCATCGAAAACAAAGATCTTCACTTTTTCAAAGACTTCAATCCCTACATTTCCCCAGCGCGGAGTTTTATAGGCAGGCATTTCCAGCAGGAAAACACTCAGTTCTTTCTTTTTGAAGAATTGTTTGATGACCCATGCTACCAATAAGGCGGAGATAATTCCCAACAGGTATAATGCGAAAAGCACCAATCCCTGAAGATTCAGGAATCCGAACACGATTTTAGATGGAATAACCAGGGCAATGAGCAATGTATAAACGGGCAGTCTTGCCGAACAGCTGATCAGGGGAGCGACAAGGATCGTGGTTAGACGCTCCTGCCACGAACTGATGGTACGGGTAGCCATAATTCCCGGAATAGCGCAGGCGGCACTTGATAACAGGGGAACAACACTTTTTCCGTTCAACCCGAAAGGACGCATCAGTTTGTCGGTAATAAACACCACGCGGGCCATGTAGCCGGTTTCTTCTAAAATGGCAAGCATGAAGAAAAGCAAGGCAATTTGAGGAATAAAGATCAAAACCCCTCCGATTCCTGGAATCACTCCGTCAACGATCAATGAGGTAAATACACCTTCCGGCATAATTGTTCCCAGCCAGGATGCCAGTGATGAGGTTCCCAAATCAATCCAGTCCATGGGGTAGGATGCCAGGGTGAAGACCGTTTGGAAAATGACCAACAGCAGTACCAGGAAGATCAAATAACCTAAAACAGGGTGTACCAGCCATTTATCCAGTTTCGAGGAAAAGTTTGCTTCCGTTGGTTTTTTGCTTACAGCCTGGCTCACAATCTTTTTGATATGATCGAAACGGGTGTTGGTGTCTGCAATCTGACCTTCCAGATCATTTTTCGCTTTCAGGGTTTGCTGCCTGGTTTCACGCGGAACACTTTCTTCGGCCATCCATGCTTTCAATTCACTTAGGCCGGTTCCGATTCGTGCATTGGTACGGATAATTTTTGCATCCGGAAATGCTTCCTGCAGAGCTGAAATGTGAATCTCGAAACCATTCCTGGAGGCCACATCTGTCATGTTTAAAACCAATGCGGTATTGAATCCCAGGTCGTATATCTGAGTAAATAGTAAAAGATTACGTTCTAGGTTTGTGCTGTCCAGTACAACGATTGCTTTTTCAGGAAAATTCGCATCTTGGGGATTTGAAATAACGTTGTACACAACCTCTTCATCCTTGCTTCGCGGGTAAATACTGTAGGTCCCCGGAAAGTCGATAAGCTCTATTTCCTTGCCCGAGATATTCAAAAATCCGGAATGTTTGTCCACAGTTACTCCCGGAAAATTTCCCACATGCTGACGAAGGCCTGTCAGACGGTTGAATAAGGAACTTTTTCCGGTGTTTGGGTTTCCAAAAAGAGCTATTTTTTTCATTACTCGACTTCGATCAGGTTAGCTTCCGAGAGACGCATGGATAAAGTATACCCGGAAATGTCTACGGCAATCGGGTCCCCGAAAGGTGCTTTGAATAAAACTTCTACTTCCTTTCCCGGGTAAAGTCCCATTTCCAATAATTTGGGTTTGAGCTCGCTTTCAGAAATACCAAGCACCCTGGCTTTTTGATGCAAAGGAAGCTGCGCAAGTTTTTTCATGGGAACCGATCGTGTTTGAAAATTTTGTGTGACAAAATTAACGGAAGTATGGTAAAGGTTAAATACCCTGTTTGTGGTATATCTACTGATCGGATTTCAGGTCTTTCAGAATTTGCTGAACATCGTTCTCTGTTGAAGTAAGCTTGTCTTTACAAACCTGGATCAAAGCTGCGGCACGTTTCACTTTTTCAGACAGCAGGTCCACAGAAATTTCTCCGGATTCAATGTCCGAAATAATTTGCTGCAGTTCTTCGTAAGCTTTTTCGTATGTCAATGCTTCTTCTTTCACAAGACGAATTTACGGAAAATTTTTTGTTTCCCCCTCCATTAATGGATGTGGTTTTCAGTGTGTTTTTCTTTACCACAAATACGCAAATTTTTAGGTCGCCTAACGGTGGAAGTTATGTACTTAAAACAGGTAGAGCAGGCTTGCTTTCTCTATAATAAATAGTTTTAAAGGGAACGTTAGTGTTTTATAAAGCACGCGGATTTAGTCGATTTGCGCAGATAAACAGGTTACAATCTGCGCTCCGACTTTGTCGGAGACTGCGAAATCTGCGTGCCAAATTGTCCTACGTTCAGTTCTCAAAGACTCTTAGGATAGTTACTGTGTTAAAAACATAATTTCGCCTACCGTTTGCCCTTTTGATAATGGGATTTTAAGAAGAGAGTCTGGTCGGTGAGTCCATCCGCTAGCGGATGAAATTTGTGGTAAAATCATGAATAATAATCAGTTGTGCCTTTATTTAGCAAATCCCTTTCGGATGAGGAGAAGATGATTTCACACTTGCATGCAGCTCCTGTGCTTCTGTAACAATCTTCAATTCGTCGTTTTTCTTAGCCTGGTTCTTTGCTGAAAGCACTCCTTTCTCATTGGTTACAATGGCATATCCCCGTTGAAGAACGGTGATCGGATCCAACAATCTTAAATGCCGCTCGGCCTGCTCCAGCTTTGCTGTTTCCGATTCAAACTTCCGGGGAAGCATTTTGATCAATTGGTTTTCCTGGGTAGTGATGGTTTGAAGATCCGCACCTAATAACGATTTACTATGGATTTGAAGCAGATTTATGCCGGTATAGAGGTTGTTTTTATGGGTTTCAAAAAGGTAAGACGAAGAAGAACGTATTTTATTACGAAGTTCCGATAAGTGTTGATTTGAAACAGTCATTTTATGCTTTACCTGGAACTCGAAATCCTTGACGGCATTCAAAAAAGTATTCTTTTCAAATTGAATAGCCGTTTGAACTTCCTGCTGGAATGATCGCGCCAATTGTGAAAATTGATTAGACGATTCTCGCATAAAATGCTGGATTTGCTGCGGTAGTTTCAGTATTATTTCATCCAGCGGTTCATCCAGTTCTTCGAAAATACGCAACAGGAAATAGGCCATATCGGAAGGGGTGATCCCGTTTCGGAAAGCGATCATTTCGCACACGGTGAGGTTCGTGGAGTGCCCGATCCCGGTTAAGACCGGAAGAGGAAAGGTTGCAATGGCCTTTGCCAGTTCGTAATTGTTGTAACAATGCATCCCGATCTCTCCGCCTCCGCCGCGAATAATGACTACTGCATCAAAATGCTGTTTTACCTTTTCAATACGCTTCAGTTGACTTTGAATGGAAGTAATAGCTGCATCTCCCTGCAGTGTTGCTTCGAACAGGAAGGTATTGAAGTGGTAACGTTTCGGGTGTCCGTTCAACAAGGTCACAAAATCAGAGTATCCTTTGCTGTCGGCCTGNNTTGAGAATTCCTTCTTTGTTAAGCCGTTCAAGGGTTTCCTGTCGTTCCCGCTGCAAAGCACCCAAGGTGTAATTCGGATCAATGTCGATGATCTCCAACCCGATGTTATAGAGTGGGTGATAGGTGATCTTCAAGTGGAACAATAATTCCATTCCATCATGCAAAGGTTCCTTCACAATCTCAAAAAACTTTTGCTG
>DJFP01000253.1:0-4669 GCA_002432565.1 Flavobacteriales bacterium UBA5869 | reverse complement strand
CAATGCCCTTTCCGGGTTTGGTTCAGTTTATGCATCTCCGCAGTTACCCAATAAGTGCGTGAATAGCGTTCTGCAATGGTTTTGCGGATCGATTCTGCGACTTGTTTGAGGGTAAAATGCTGNNTGTCTATTCGGGTAGGAAGCACGGGGATTTCGCGCGCTTGTTATACTGCAGAACTACTCTTTAAATTTTGTCGGCGCTTGATCCAGCTTGCTTTGAATGAAAATCAGGGCTGTTTCTTCATTTTTCATAAAAGGTGTTTCTTTTCCGTCTTTTTCCAGGATAAGCTCTACAGTTTCAGTTAGTATTCCCTGCTCGTAATTGTAGTTTTGCGAAATACGGAATTTATTGTAGGGGAGGAAGCGAGAGGGATTTGGAACGTACATGGTTAATTCGGAAACGCGGAATTCAGTGTCGCTTGTCCCTGTTCCGTTGCCGATAGAGGCCAGTATTTCGGAATGGACTTTTTGCTCTTTCAGCGTTTTGTAGATGACCTCAAAATACATGGTTTGATCGCGGTCTCCGGCTTTCCCGTCATAATCCGGATGAATGCGGTGCAGTGTTTTAATGGATTTCCAATGGTTCTCGTATCTTTTCTGAACCACATTGAATTGGTAATCGTAGGATTCATCCCTGTTCCAGCTTCCGTTTGTATAGCGGTAGGTTTTGCTTACTCCATTCCAGATAATGGTGTAAGTATCGTCGAGTTCAACCGAAGTTTTGAATGGGATCGTGCTTTTTTGACCGGAGGCCAAGAATGGAAGAGAACCAAATACCAGGAATAACCCGGTGAAGAAAATGTGTGTTTTCATGCGTGAATTTTTAGTGAAACTTATTTCAGCAGAAATCCACAAGCGAGACGGGAAAAAAATTGACAAATGTTACAATCGTTATTTACCGGCAATTTTTTTCCGCAAACGGCTCAGGCTTTCGCGTTCCATACCTAAATAGGAGGCGATGTGATAAAGCGGGATGCGGTCAAAGATCTTCGGTTCGTTTTTCAGTAGATCGAGGTAACGCTGTTCTCCGTCCAGAAACAGGAAGCTTTCTACCCGTTTAGTGGTCAGTTTATAGGATTGTTCGGCCATAAGTCTGCCGAAGCGTTCCCAGTTGTGGGATTGATGATAAGCATTAAGCAAAGCCTGCAGGTCGAACGTAACGATTTCCGATTCTTCCAGTGCTTCGATGAAGTATTTGGAAGGTTTTGCTTCCAGGAAACTATCATAGTCGACCACAAAGTCATTTTCGAAAACAAAGCGGGTATTGATTTCCTTGTCATCGGATAGGTAATAGGTGCGGAAACTGCCACGATTAACAAAGCCTATTTCCTGGCAGGTTTTTCCTTCACTGAGAAAATGCTCCTTTGTCTGAAACAGCTTTGTTTTCAGAAAAGGCTCAAAGAGGGAACAATCTGCTTCCGTAAGAAAAGAAATGTGCTTCAGCCAGTTTTTGAAGAGTTCGAATTCGCTCATTACTTGTATGCATAGGTATAGGTGATGACTTTACCGGATTCAAAGCGGGTTTCCACAACTTTTAAAGGTAATCCCCGTGAATCGTAGTGATANNATCTGTTCGCTGGTCTTTTCTTCTTTCGGGTTATCGTAGGATTTGTAGAAACTTTCGGTTTTGATAACTTTTCCCTCCTGATTGTAGAAATAATTTGTTTTGGAACTGTAATCTTTGTTGCTGATCAATCGTCCTTTCGGATCGAAAACCATGGTAGAGGTAATCTCTTCCCCATAGACATAAGGATACTTCCCGTCAAGCTGATATTGAATGTATTTTTCCGGGTATTTGATTACATCCATGTAAAGTTCCTGGTTGTTTTGAAGTGACTCATCCACAACGACTTCGTATTTTCCGCTGGTCCGAATACTGTTTCCTTTTTTATCTTTTTTAGTGAGGTAGTAATAGGTGTCGATGTCCTTCATTTTTCCGGCATCGTCAAAACCCACGTACTCGACAATGGTTAAGGAATCCCCTTTTTGAGTAATCCGCGTCAGGTTTTTATTTATCCTGGAGTAGGAGCTGTACGTTTCCGTTTCAGTAATCCAGACCGTATCGGCATTTTTCCGGTACTGAGTGAGTTTGGTTTCTGTAAGTTCAGTTCCCATATTGAATGTCTCCTCCCTGGAGGTCATGGTATCCGGGTAGGTGTAAATGTGCGTGCTTGTGATGACCGAAGTGTCTTTTTCATCAAAGAAAGTGAATGAAGTTCTTCGGGAAAGGCTGTCATAGGTTTCTTTGTGGCGGGTCCAGCGGTATCCGTTGAAGAAAAGGTTTTCAGTGCGCAATCCCTGTGAGTTGAATGTTTGAATCTTGGTTAAAGGAGTTCCTTCGTATTCACTCCAGGTGATGGTCATTTGATGCAGACCCTGTTTTTGGAATGCTTCATTCACTGCAGAATCCAGCACTCTTTCGGTAAATGGCTGTGCAAACAAGCTGGAGCTGATAAACAATAAAAACAAGCTGGTTAAAATATGCATATTCCTTGAAAATTTAATTTTGAACTTATTTGATTCTCCATGGCGGACAAAGCCGGTTTTCACCGGCAAAAAACAAGATCAGCTGGTTTCCATCGGGATCTTTTAGATAAGCTTCGCGCCAGAGCCAGGATTTGTCATTCGGAAGTTCGTCGAATTGTACTCCTTTTTGGATGAGGTCTTCGACTTTCTCATCCAAGTCTTCACATTCGAAGTAAACGGAAATTCCGTGACCGGTTGGAAGCTTATCGGTTAAATGTACCGAAAAAGTAGATGTTCCATCCGGGCATTCAAATCGTGCGTAATGATCGGACTTTACGATCAGTTTCAATCCCAGTGTTTGGTAGAATGCAATCGATTTTGGAATGTCGAGTGCAGGGACTGTTAGTTGGTTTAAGTTCATAAATTCTTATTTTAAAGGGTACCAAAATTTCCACCAGCGTTTCATTTTTGGTTTGTTGTAATTTGATTTTTGAGCTTGAGAGTATTCTTTCAACCATTTTTCTTTTTCCGCTTCAATAGTTCCTTTGTCTTCAAATGTAATCCAAAGATCGAAAGCCGTATCAGCCTGACCTATTGAGATTACCTGATCTTTATAAGTCATGATGCCCAGACCATGTTCTTCGTCCCAATCACAGCCAAATTCGTAACCCACATAAGCATAATTGTCTTTTTCAGAATTCAAAACATGAATATTGGAAAGTCCTATGAGTGACGAGAAACAATTGATATCTTCAATTAAAGGAATTTCATTGTCATATAGCTCTCTGAGCTTTGGTATTTCAATTTGAAGAGCTGAGAGCAAGGCGATTTTTATTTTTTCTTGATTTTCAAATAGAAAATTTATCGCATTAATTTGTTCAATACTTGATACTTTAACGTAATCAACCTCATTGCCTGAGATAAACACTTTAATCTCTCCATTGGAAAATTTATTGTCTTTTGAACAATATGGTCCTTGGCGGCTTTGAAAACCTTTCCAAGAACGCAGGAGTAAAGATGACTCTGCCAAATCTCCAATGATTTTGTTGGGTTTTAAATGAAGTGCGTTTACCATTTAGAGTAATTGGGTTAGAGTTATCTGTATTTTAAAACAACCGAATCCGGTACGTTCAATTCTTTGTGCTTTCGAAGGAATTCTTTTTCGGATAACCCGTTATAGACTTCTTTGTCCCCGAAATTATCGGTGCTGTCTTTTGTTGTGACCAAAATAGCATAAACTGTTTTGGTGGTGTCGTTGATCACCGGGTTTATTTTTGCCAGGATAAAATCGTTGTTAAAACCATAAGAAATAACATCTGGTCCCAGAACAATCCCATAACACGATTTGCAGCTTTTGGATTGATACCCGATTTGCAAAACTCCCTGATCGTATGTGTCGTAATCCCAAACACGGTAGTAACGGCCGGTTAGCTGGTTGTCGCTGACAGAATCCGGAGCTGAGGTAGCGTAGAAGGAAAAAACGGACAAGCAGACAATGACCGGTTTCAGGAATTGAAAGTTGATGGATTTTGCTTTTTCGGAGTACCAATAGGAAAGCGGTAAAACCGACAATGCTATGAGATCGCTGTAATCGACTATTCGGGAGAATTCCGTTTGAAGCGTCTGGTTCACGTAGAACAAAAATCCGGTCGACAAATCCGATTTCCAGAACACGAAAAACACAGCCGTAAAAACAAAATTCAGCCAAATCCGTTTGGAGTTGAACAAACTTAGAAACAAAGGAAACATGAATAAGCCCGCAAAATCACTGAGCTTGCCCGTAAACCAGTTTCCGTAAAGCTCTTTGAGATAAAAATCATTCAGAAGCAGGAGGAAAAGACCGATCAGGAAACCCGCAGAAGTAATTTTTGACTGTTTCATTCCGTGTTTTTCAAATGAATTTAGCGATTATCTTATGAGGAGCTTATTTTTATTTTCTACCCGCATAAATCCGCGCGGCCAATTCTTCCGCTTCTTTCACAGTGAAGTTTCCACTGATCTCCGTTTCCCCGCCGGTTATGGCGCCATTAACTACCGGACAGGTAAGAACATGATCATCTATCACAATCGCAATCGCTTTTCCGATATTGTTACTCGTCATTGTTTTCCATGCCTGGCTTCCCTGCTGGTTCATCGCAATGCGTATCACGGGCTGGCCGGTGTAGGATTTTGCAGCATTGGCACTTTGTATATGCCTTCCGTC
>DJFP01000215.1:5048-10248 GCA_002432565.1 Flavobacteriales bacterium UBA5869 | reverse complement strand
TCAGAACCAATTGACCTGTACACAGGTCCCGTGGTTCCCGGTAGGTTCTGCCGAGGTTCGTTACCTCATCAACGAGATTGTATGCGGTGAGGAATCCGACCTGGCTTCGGAAGAAGATGTGAAAAATGGTGACGGGATCCGCAAGAGCCATTTCGAATTATACCTGGATGCCNNGCCATTGAAGCAGTTTCCATTCCGGAAGCGGCAAAACGTTTCCTTCGCTTTACTTTTGAGGTCATCGCAACCAAAAAACCGCATTTGATAGCTGCTGTATTCACCTTTGGAAGAGAAGATCTGATCCCGAATATGTTCCACAACATTGTAAGTGATCTGAATGCCAAATTTCCTACTCAACTGACGACTTTCAAGTTCTACCTGGACCGCCATATTGAGGTCGACGGAGATCATCACGGACATTTGGCGCTTCAAATGGTGAGCGAACTATGTGGAAATGATCCGGTAAAATGGGAAGAAGCCAAAGAATATTCCATAAAGTCCCTGGAAATGCGTAAGCAATTATGGGATGGGGTTTACGATGAAATGAAGAAGCACCAATTGGTTTAATCCGGCTCAAACATTTTTCTACGGAAAAATCACCGAATTACAATTGCCAGACATTGTCTTCGTTCAGGGAAAAGCTGTCATGGTAAAGTCTTCCGTGACAAAAGCTTCTTTCTTTTTACCGTGCTTGTAAATCAGCAAACAAGCAACTTGACTTTGTACGATAGAAAACCGGTTTTCAGGAATCCCGTAATGTTCGGTTAATCCCGAAATACCGTCGTGACGCTTGTTAGTTGTATTCCAACCATAAGTTACTACACACGTATTTTTAAAATTGTCCTTCGTATGAAAATCTGTCGGGAATAAGATAACTTTTGATCCATGGGAAGAAACATAAATCAAAGAATCAAAATCCGATGAGACCAATTCCCCGGAAAGTGAAATTGTAATGTCTGTTCCCCCTGCACAACATTGTCCGGCAGCCCAGTGATGGTTTAAAACCGTTGCCAGGGTATCCTGTGAAAATCCGGTCACGCTAAATGCGAATGAAAAAATGATAATTGATCTCATGATCGTTTAGTACAATCCTATTCAGATCAGGTTCAAATAATAAAAAAGTAGGGGCGAATCCCGTACGTACGGGACGCCCCTACTTTTTTAATCCTATTGTTTTTTTGCTTCCACTTTCGGTGGGATCAAACGGTATATGATCGGTGTTACAACCCGCGAAAGCAAGGTCGAACTGATTAATCCTCCGATCAATACGATGGCCAAAGGAGAAATCAATGGATTGGTAGAAATTGCGATGGGTATCAAACCTCCGATTGCAGTAAGTGATGTCAGTACGATAGGCAAGAAACGTACTTCTCCCGCTTCCCGGATCGCTTCGTCCAGACTGCGGCCTTCATTCCGAAGCTGATTCGTAAAATCGACCAACAAGATGGAGTTCTTTACTTCAATTCCGGCCAGTGCGATCAAACCGATCACTGCCACAAAGGAAAGGGAATTCCCGGTCATCCAAAGTGCCGTTACAGCTCCCACAATTCCAAGCGGAATCACGGATAATACGATCAGCGTACTTTTGAAGGTCTTAAACAACAGTATCAAAACCGCAACGAACAGGAAAACAGTAATCGTAATAATGGTATTGAATCCTCCGAACGATTCATTACGGGATTCAAATTCACCTCCCATCACGTATGAGTAACCGGCAGGTAATTTCTTGGCATCCATTTTTGCAATGACCTCATTGATCAGGTTATCTGCCAAAACTCCTTTCTGAGCAAAAGCACTTACTGAAACTGTACGTACTTTGTTCAGGTGATTGATGAATAAAGGTGAACTCTCCAGTTCCAGGCTTGCAATTTGTGAAAGCAGGATTGCTTGTCCCTGTTGATTATTGATATACAATTGACTGAACACATCCAATGTAGCACGTTCTCCTTTATGTGTGGTCAAAAGCATGGAAAATTCATCGTTGTTCTTATCCGAAAAAGTTCCCAGGTCAACTCCGGCAATTGCCAGGCGGACCGTTCTGTCGATATCCACTGTATTCACACCCAAAGCACGCGCTTTTTCTTTCGAGATCACCAGCTTGAAATCTGATTTCAGGTTGCTCACCGGATTGTTCACATACATGGTACCGGGAGTTTCCTTCAATAAGGTTTCCACTTCCTGGCTCAGTTTTCGCAAAGTATCCAGGTTATCTCCCGAAAGACGCACCTCAACCGGGGCAACCATCGGCGGGCCCTGTTCGAAATTTTTCACTTCGATCTTAGCTCCCGGGTATTCGTTGAAAACTGCCCGCAAACGGTCTGCAATTTCCTGCTTTTTGTCTACTCCGGTGTGTCCTTCCAGCTGGACAAATACCTGCGCGAAATCACTTCTCTCGTTTTCCTGAGCCACATTGTAGTAAACCGGAGGATTTCCCTTCCCGACATTGGAAGCATAGTATTTCACTTCCGGAATCTTGCTCAATTCCTTCTCGACATATTTCGTAATCTCGTTCGTATGACTCAGATTTGTCTGCAAAGGCGCCGAAACATTCACCATGAACTGCGGTTTTTCAGAAGCCGGGAACAAGCTGAAACCGATAACCGGAAATAAAGCCAATGATCCGGCAAAGATTGCCAATGCTACCGTCAAAGTAATGATCGGTCTTTTCAACGCTTTGTCCAACAGGACAGAATACGTCCCGGAAATTACTTTTTGCAAAGCTCTCAGGAAAATATTCCCGTCGTGCTGCCCCTGGTGCTGTTTCAACAAACGGCTTGACAAGAAAGGAATGATCGTCAGTGAAACCAGCATGGAAGCCAAAACACTTGCAATAACTGCCATCGGAAGGCTCCGGATAAAATCCCCGGCAACTTCCGGTAAGAATACCAGTGGCAAAAAGGCGATAATCAGCGTAACCGTACAACCAACTACCGAAAGCCCGATCTGCTGCGTAGCCATCAAAGTAGCATCCATACGGGAATGACCTTCGCGCAGCCAGCGCTCTATATTCTCAACGACCACGATACTATCATCGACCAGCAAGCCCAGAGCTACTACCAAACCTACAATACTCAGCTGGTTGATGTTGTATCCCATGACGTTCAGAAGTACCAATCCGATTGCAAGAGAGAGTGGAATGGAAATCATCACAACCAGTGAAGCGCGTCCTCCCAAAGGAAGCAAAGTAATTGCCACCAACAGGATTGCAATCAGGAAATCTATTCCCAATCCACCCAAACGTGCATTTACATTATCTCCCTGGTCAAAATGGTTTACCATATCGATATTGGAAGGAATGTGCGGATCAAATTCATCCAGCACTTTTTGGTATTTCTTCTGGGTCTCGGAAATATTGAATCCTTCTTTCTGTGCCGCCGTTACAAACACACAGCGGTAACCGTTCAAACGAGTAATGTGTTTGGTTTCCGAAAAATCGTAATAGACATCCGCCACATCTTTCAAGGGAATAGTCTTTCCTTCCGAAGCATAGATAATCGTGTTGGCAATTTCCTCCAGTGAAACATAATTTCCACTGGTTTTGACATTCAGGGATTTGGTACCGACATCAATACTTCCTCCCGGAATATTCGCGATCTCACTTTGCAAAGTTCCCACGACGGCATTCAGAGGAAGGTGCAGCTGTGCCAGTTTATCTGTTCTCAAATCAATGCGTACCTGCTCATCCGATAAACCGTGAATCTTCACGTTTTTCAATTCCGGTAATTTTTCCAGTTCTTCCTGCAGGTCTTCCGCTGCCTTTTTCAAAGATTTCCGGGAAGCATTTTCACTGATCAAAGCAGTTTGAATGACATTCACATCAGAAGCAACGAGTTTTTTCACTTCGATGCTCAATATTTCATCCGGAAGTTCGGAACGCATCCCGTTTACTTCACGGGTCAGCTCCTGGAACTTCTCATTCACATCGGATTCGTATTTATATTCCACCTGCATGATCGCAACACCATCTTTAATTTGGGTCTTGATCCGTTTGATGTTTTCCAGGCTGTAAATTTGCTTTTCCAAAGGCTTCACAACCAATTCTTCCATATCCGAGGGACTTGTTCCGGGATAAACCACAATGACCGGGAACATGGGCGAATTGGTAGCAGGATCCTCACTTCTGGGCATGGTCAGCAGCGTATTCACTCCCAGAGCGATAGCCATGATAAACAATACCAGGGTAAACTGGTAATTGCGTACTGCGTATGTTGCTATTTTCATCTTTTAGGAGTTACTTGGCTGAAATGGTAGAATTTTCGTTCAGGTAAGGTCCGCCGGAAACAATCACGTATTTGTATCCTTCCAGCCCCTCAGAAATTTCAACGACGTTTTGGTTTAGGTTCTCGATTTTCACCGGAACTTTCTTCACCGTTTTACGATCATTTGAAATGAATACGAAACCGTCGTCTGCATTTCCGTCGAGTAAAGCCTCATAAGGAATTTTCCAGTTCTCGGAAGTTTCAGAAAGTTTGATCGTTGCTTTTCCGAAGACACCGCTTGCCAATCCTTCCGGCAATTTCCCCACAAGTTCCAATTCAACGGTAAAAGTTCCACTGTAAGGATCGATACTCTCCGACTTGCGGGAAACTTTTGCATTCAGGGTTCTGTTCTTAAAAACATCTGCCTGAACCGTTGCTTCGTCACCAATTTTGATCTGGCTCCATTGACGGTCACTTACTCCCACTTTCAATTTAAAAGAATTGGAGCCTGCTCCGTTTGTTTGAAAAACAGGTGTTCCACTGTTTACCAACTGTCCCTGGTTTGCCATTTTTTTCAGGATAAAACCGTTAGATACAGCTCTTATTTCAGCGTACTTGAGATTAAACAAAGCAGACTGTAATTGTTCCTGCGCCACATCAAAAGCAGTTTGTGCATTTTGCATTTGTTCTAACGTTGCGAACCCTTCTTTCTGCAAATTCTTAGCACGCTCCAGATCGCGTTTTGCTTTTTCTAATCCCAGTTTTGCCTGACTTACGGTTGCTTTTACCAAAGTAAGGTCCAGGGTTGCCAAAAGCTGGCCTTTGTGCACTTTATCCCCTTCTTTGACAAACAATTTCTGGATAATCCCACCTGATAAGAACGATAAATACGTTTCATCATCGGTGGTAAACTGGCCGGAAACATGAATTTCTTCGTTGGAGTTCATCGCCTGGATGGATTCCAGCTTCACAGGAATGATTTCTGCTTTCGGAATCTCGTTGGA
>DJFP01000215.1:4167-5002 GCA_002432565.1 Flavobacteriales bacterium UBA5869 | reverse complement strand
AATTTTTCATAATCGAATAGTTTTAATTGAATTTCAATGGATATGTTGCTGCCGCTCGCTCAAGTTCAGCCAGTGAACTCAAGTAATTTTGATATTGGATGAGGACAAACAATTCAGCATTGGTCACTTGATTGGAGGCATCAATGAACTCCAGCTGATTGGTGAGTCCTTCTCTGTTTGCACCGGAAACCAGTGCAAAGTATTCTTTGGAAGCTTCTAATTGGATTTTAGCAGTTTCCCAGTTTTCCTGTGCGTTTAATACATTGCGCAAGGCTTGTGTGCGCTGTAATTCCAATTGCTGCTCTACCTGGTCTAATTGCAGGCGCGCATTTTCCAGTTCGTATTTTGTTTGTTTGATCTGCTGCTGGTTACGCGAACCATTATAGATCGGAATAGAAGCTGAAACACCGAACATGTAATAAGCCGATTTTCTGCTCACTTCCCAATTCGTTCCCTGCGAACCCAAATCCAGGAACGCGTTGATCTTCGGGACCCAGTAATTTTTGTTCATCTTCAAAACAGATTCCTGCACTTCAATTGATTGATTGATCAACTGGATTTCTTCCCGCTTTTCTGTTGCATCCAATTGCAGATTGACTGCAGCTGTTTCTTCCAGTATAATTTCCGAATCGAGTGGTTTGTTGATCAGGAAATTGAAATAAGCCTGTGCATTTTTCAATTGATTCTTAGCCGTAGAAACCGATGTATTCATTTTCATCAGCTCGGTTTGCGCTTTCACCAGGGTCACTTTCAATCCTTTTCCCTGCTTGATCAAAGCCTCGTTTAAAGCAACATTTTGCTCCAGGATCTTCCTGTTCGACTCATACACTTCCAC
>DJFP01000215.1:0-4107 GCA_002432565.1 Flavobacteriales bacterium UBA5869 | reverse complement strand
AATCTGTTCGTTCTTGATTTGCGGGAAAGCATTGGTTCCCGTCATTTGGTTCAGGGTTGAATAAACCGGGTTCAACATATCTCCCACCGGAAGCAGGGAATAACGACCGCCCTCTGCGGATGTGTAAGAAGCATTGAAATTCACCGAAGGCAGAAAATTACTTTTNNCTTGCGACCAGGAAAATGTATGAACGAACATACTTGCTGAAATCGCAACCAGAAGAATCATTTTTCGTTTCATAGTAATCATTGTTATTTTACTAAACAGTGTTAAGTAATTATTAAAAAAATTAGCATCCGAACGCATCCAGCATTTTTAAGAACTCAGCAAAGCCCAAATCAACGATTTGTTCACTCTTTTCTTCGTCCAAAACTTTGCAGCGGCCACGGTCGTATAAATTGCACATTCCATGCAGTGTAGACCACAACATGTATGATCCGGCCTCGACATCCGTAAAAGGAAGATACCCCTGGTCCATACATTGCTGAACCGAGAATTTCAATCCTTCAAAAGTACTCATGCCTTCCTGCCAGACTTCGTGATCTTCATCCAGCTTATTCATGGGTGATTTCTGCACAAACATCAAGTCGTAATAATCGGGATGATCCATTGCAAACTGGATATACACGCGTCCCATTGCCTTTATTCGCTCCAAAGGATTTTCTACCATGCTGAGCACCTCCATTTTGCTCCCAAGCAATTGAAAACCTTCCGTATGCAAAGCATATAGAATAGCATCCTTATCCTTGTAATACAAATAAATCGTTGTGGGACTGTATTCAATGCGCTGGGCGATCGAACGAATGGAAGTCTGGTCAAAGCCTTTTTCCAAAAAGACCTCACGGGCAGCTGTGAGGATGCTTTTTTGCAATACTTCTTTTTCCCGTTCCTTACGTTCGTTTATTCCCATTTTAATTATTGAATGGCACAAATATACTTAACACTGTTAAGTTTCCAAATTTTATTTCAAAAAAATTGATTTTTTCTAGCCTTAGAAAACAAAGAACGCAGAAAACCGGAGTCTTCTGCGTTCTGCATACCGGTTGTTAATTATACAGGTGGCAGTTGTTTAGGAAGTGGTTTCTTTATGGCGCAATGTAATAGGCACTTAATTTCGAGCGCTTGATTGCACACAATGCCTGAAGTTGTGAAATATATGCTGTTTCAGTGCTCACACAACCTAAACCTGAAACATAATAGCTGTAAAAACGAGCCGTGAGATCCCCGCAGCTGTTTACCGGAGATCCATCTACCATCGAAACTTCCAAATAAGTTGTATTCGCCTGTTTGCTTCCGAAAGCGGTGCTGATTGTTTGCTTTTCCCCGATGTGGGCATTGTGATACATGTAGCCGTCATTGCTTGTACGCAGCAGTACGGGACCGCTAACATATGAGTAATTGATAGAACCGTTCGAATTAACTACGTACCCACTTGAATCCCGGGTGTAATATTCAATCGGTGTATTCCACTGTTTTCCCTTATAATGCTGGTAAACTTTTCCGTTGATGGTTGTATCACCAACAATTCGAATCGTATCTTTCCATTGCGGGTTCAGTGTTTCCGTTCCGGTAGAATCTACATCGTACCAATCATAAACCCAGTAAGACCCGGTCGTGGTAACATGCGTGTAGGAAGGATTGTTTGGTGTCGGGATAACCGGTTCGACTTTATCCTTTTTGCAGGACAGAACGGTAAGACCAAGGATTGTTAAGGCAAGTATCTTTTTCATAAATATTTTTTTCTCAAAAACGACATTAACTAACTGATATTGTGTGCACAATAATTTTACAGAACGCTCGTTTCAAACATGTAATCAATTAAAAACCAGTAAATTAAACGCTAATTTATTTTTCAAAAAAAATCAATTGGGCTGTCTTCTCCTCTGACGGAGTCTGATACCCGTCAAAGTCATCAGACCTTAGTCCCTCTCTAAGAGGGAAGTTGAATATACTTTCTCAGTTCAGTAAATGGATCAACTGATCGATTTCTTCTTCCGTGTTGAATGCATGGATGCAAATCCGCAGGCGTTGTGAACCTGCAGGAACGGTCGGAGGCAAAATGGCCTTAACTGCGAATCCGGCTTGCTGTAATTGGTGTGCTTTCTGTTTGCAGGTATCCAAATCGGAAAATTCAATCACCTGGATCGGTGAGTTAGAAGCACTTAAGGTTGACTGAATGCTTTTGGTAAAATGGCTGATGTTCATTTGTAACTGCTGTCTTAATATGTCAGGTTTGCCTGCTTCTACCTGGTTCAGAAGATGTGTATATAGAACCTCCGGAAGTGCGGTAGTATAGATAAATGAGCGCGCAAAATTGACCAGGAATTGTCTTACAAGGTCCGAACAGCAAACCACAGCTCCGTGTGCTCCGTAGGCTTTTCCAAAAGTGAACAGGCGTATGAAAACAGATTCTGAAATTCCTGCTTCAGCGCACAATCCGCGTCCTTCTTTCCCAAAAACACCCCCGGAATGTGCTTCATCCACGATCAACAACGCTCCGTATTCACTGCACAATGCATTCAATGCAACTAAAGGCGCTATGTCGCCATCCATGCTGTAAAGCGATTCCACGGCGACGAAAACAGTTCCCGTTGCCTTTTTTAATTTCTTCTCTAAATCAGCTGTATTGTTGTGCTTAAACGAATAGGAATTAGCAAAACTTAATCGGATCCCGTCACGGACAGATGCATGCACCAATTCGTCGTATAAAATCGTATCTCCTTTTTGTGGCAGGGACGAAAACAATCCGACATTCGCATCGTAACCCGAATTGAAGGTCAAGGCTGCTTCAGACAGAAAATGACTTGCAAGTTTACTCTCAACATCTTCTACTACTTTCGAGTTTCCTGAAATTAAGCGCGAACCGGTACTTCCACTGATCTCAATAGGATGTGCAATCCGACCTAGCCCCAAATAATCGTTCGACCAAAAATCAACATGGCCCTCAAACGACAAAAGGGAGCGTAAACTCCCCTTCTCTATTCTATCTTGTAAATTGCGTTGAAACTTCAAACCTGTATTTTAAGAAACAGTCACTTTACGTGGAGTAAATCCTGCGGAAGCAATTTTCGCTTCTGCGAGTTCTTTTGCCCGCTGAGCTTCCTTTTCTTTTCGCGCTTCGATAATCGGATCCGGATTGGAAACCGGTTGTTCGCCGTCTGCAAAAGCTTCTTTCGGGATTAATCCTAAAATCTCGAACATTTCTTTATCTTCATTGAACTCCGGGTTTGGAGTCGTCAATAATTTATCTCCTGCGAAAATGGACCCTGCTCCCGCCATGAAACATAAGGCCTGGCCTTCCATGGTCATTTTTGTTCTTCCGGCAGATAAACGCACAACCGCTTCCGGGAATGCAATACGCGTAGTTGCAACCATACGGATCATTTCCCATTGCTCGATCGGTTTTTGGTCTTCCAGCGGTGTTCCTTCTACAGCCACCAATGCATTGATCGGAATAGATTCCGGCGGATTTTCCATTTCCATATAGCTCATCAATAAACCTACACGGTCTTCAACAGCTTCTCCCATCCCGATGATTCCACCTGAACAAACTGTCAAGCCGGCTTTCTTTGCATTATCGATCGTGTTCAATCGATCTTCGTATTCACGGGTTGAGATAACATCTCCGTAGAATTCTTTGGATGAATCCAGGTTGTGATTGTAAGCGAATAAACCGGCATTTTTCAAGCGTTTTGCCTGGTCTTCGTTCATCATTCCAAGTGTTGCACAAACCTCCATTCCAAGTCCGTTTACAGCTGCAACCATTTCGATTACGTTATCGAAATCCTTGTTGTCGCGTACTTCTCTCCATGCAGCTCCCATACACAAACGAGAAGAACCGTTTGCACGGGCATTTTTTGCCTGCTCGATTACCGATTCAACTGTCATTAATTTATGAGCTTCCACATCCGTATGGTATCGTGCTGCCTGCGGACAATAACCACAATCTTCCGGGCAACCACCTGTTTTGATACTCAATAAAGAAGACATCTGAACTTCTCTTGGATTATGGTATTGACGATGGATAGTCGCTGCTTCGAAAACAAGTTCCAACAAAGGTTTGTTGTACAATTCCAGTAAGCTTTCTTTCGTATTGTATGCGGGGTT
>DJFP01000168.1:7733-7898 GCA_002432565.1 Flavobacteriales bacterium UBA5869 | reverse complement strand
AATAAATTATCTGCCGATACCAAAAAACGGATCCAGACAATGGTCCGCACCAACGACGGATTTGAAATTTCAGAAGTCGATTTGGAACTGCGTGGTCCGGGAGATATTATGGGAACTCAGCAAAGCGGCCAGCTGGACTTAAAAATTGCGGATTTGGCAAAAGAT
>DJFP01000168.1:664-7700 GCA_002432565.1 Flavobacteriales bacterium UBA5869 | reverse complement strand
AAAGACTTCAGGATAAACCAAATTGGGCAGAAATTTCTTAAACTTGGACAATGAAAAAACTTCTTCTACTAGCAATTGCAATTTTAAGCTACTCCCAGGCTGACTCACAAGTACTTACAGGAACACTCGTTGATTCAGGTCGAAAACTACTGACTACCACAGAGAATTTCACCATTTCATCCGCTGCAGAAGGAACCGTTGTAGTAGAACTGGCTGTGAATAGAGAAGGCATTGTAACCGGAACGAAGATAATTGGTGAGCAATCGACAATCAAATCAACACCGTCGAGGATGAAAGCCGAAAATGCCGCAAAGAAATTGAAATTTACTGCCGGAACACGCTACGCGGCTTTTGAACATGTACGCGTGAAGTATACGTATAAAGTGCAATAATAAACTTCTTGTAATATTTTAGTCTTTCCTCTCCCTCATTCCCTCTCCAAAGAGGGAAGCCAGATGAAATTCTTCTGAAAAGGTAAAATCTAAACTGGATTCGAAAAGATAAATTCCTCCGAGTTTTCTTCCAGGTAAGCGAGTGTATCCAGGATTTCCTGCAAATCGAACGACGTAACTAGTTTGGTTCGGTATTCTTTGAAATGGGCAATTCCTTTGAAATAATTCGTGTAATGGCGTTTCATTTCAACCACTCCCAAACGTTCGCCCTTCCATTTCACGCTCATCATTAAATGATCGCGGGCAGCCTCTACCCTGTCTTTGACTCCCGGAGCAGGCAAATGCTCTCCTGTTTCCATGAAATGCTTCACTTCATTGAAAATCCATGGGTAACCGATACTTGCACGGCCGATCATAATTCCGTCAACCCCGTAACGGTTTTTGTATTCCAGTGCTTTTTCCGGTGTGTCGATATCTCCGTTCCCAAAGATTGGGATTTTAATCCGGGGATTGTTTTTCACTTCCGCAATGTAACTCCAGTCTGCTTCACCCTTGTACATCTGTGCACGCGTTCGTCCGTGTATCGACAAAGCTTCCACCCCGATATCCTGCAGGCGTTCAGCCACTTCCATGATATTGATCATTGAATGGTCCCAACCCAAACGGGTTTTAACGGTTACCGGCAATTTCGTGGAATTGATACAGGCTTTCGTCAAACGAACCATCAGGTCCACATCTTTCAAAACTCCTGCTCCTGCTCCCTTTGAAACAACCTTCTTCACCGGACAACCGAAATTGATATCCAAAATATCCGGGTTGGTTGCATCTACAATTCTTGCAGACATGGCCATGGCCTCTTCGTCACCACCAAAGATCTGGATCCCGATCGGTTTTTCATAATCGAAAATATCCAGCTTTTGACGGCTCTTGATCGCATCGCGGATCAATCCTTCCGAAGAAATAAATTCAGTGTACATCAAATCAGCTCCATGCTTCTTACATAAAGCCCTGAACGGCGGATCACTCACATCTTCCATTGGAGCCAAAAGAAGCGGAAATTCACCCAATTCAATATCACGGATTTTTACCATGGTGCAAAGGTAGACAATTCATAAGAAAAAATAGAAAATGAGTTACTAACTTAAATTACACTACCTTTACCCCAAATCACCATCATGAAACAACTTTATTTAGTACTTCTGGTAGCTACCTTATTCGTTAATCCTATTTGCGGGCAAAATCCGGAATACATTGAAGTAAATCCTTTGGCTGGAAACACCGCAAACTTTCCTCAATTCGGAGATAGTGATTCCGATTTTTCAGATATTGACGGAGATGGTGATCTTGATTTGTTAATTTCCGGAACTGTTCATGCAGTTGGGCTACAAACAAAATTGTATAAAAATATTGGCGGAGGAAAATTTCTTCTTGTTCCCAACACAACATTTATTAGCCCGATATTACCCAAAGTTGATTTTGGGGATGTCAATGGAGATGGGGATGAAGATTTATTAATCACCAGTGATGATGCAGCTCCCGCTTTATATGAGAATGATGGTTTTGGAAACTTCACCTTATCAGCTACACTTAGCAGCGAGCTTAGCAACGCATGGGGAGAAGGATCATTCATTGACATAAATGGTGACGCGTTCATGGACGTAGTGATCGCCGGCTGGAATTCTACCTTGTATTTCAATAACAACGGGAATTTTGTCTACCTGAATTCGCTCGGTGGTGCTTCCGGTTGTAAAATCGGCGATATGAACAACGACGGAAAATCGGATATCTTCTTGTTGAATTCTAATTCACCTGTTTGTATTAACGACGGTGCAGGCAATTTTACAGTAACTTCTACCAGTTTTGACAACATTTCAGTACCCGATGTAGCATTTAACGATATGAACAATGACCAGATGCTTGACATCATTGTACTTGGATCTCAAGCATCTGTTTATCTGAATAATGGAAATTTGAACTTTTCCCAGGCAACTGCATACGATATCCCTATCACTACAGGAGAAGTTTATTGCTTCGATATGGATTCTGACGGGAAGAAAGATGTTTTGATACGCGGATATGTCGGATCCGGAGAGTCCGTGATCTATGCATATAAGAATACAGGAACAAGCACCCTGCAAGAATTTGATTCAATTCCATTCGCTGATGGAAGAGGACATGTATCTATTGGAGATATTGATAATGATGGGGATGAGGATGTACTGGTTTCCGGACAGCAATTTCTTTCCAGCGGAGGTTTTGGCCCTAATGCTGCAAAACTCTACAAAAACCTGTACTTTAATCAGCTAAGTGTAAGTACCTTCAGCTCTCCTTCCAACCCTAACGATTGTAACGGTTATGTTTTGATAGCTGCAAACGGAATTCCTGATTTCACATTTGAATTGAGTAATGGGACAACCATCGTAGGATCCGAAAGCACTTATATAGACAGCCTGTGTCCTGGTATTTATTCCGTCCTTACAACGGATGGAAATAACGATACTATTACAAGTACTTTTGTGATTCCTTCCGATTCAAATTATATCTTCATTAATCCGTTCGATGATTTTACACCTGCAGACTCCATTGGAATTACCATTGAAAATTGCGATCTCGATTACAATACTATTGATACAATTTATATTGATTCATACCAATTCTACAGTTTGGATTCTGTAGTTGTGAACTGGGCAGTTATTGATACGAATGGAACCCATATTATTCCCAGTTTATTTGTTATGAATTACGGTTTTGGGAATTATTGGCTTCAACTATCACTTTATTGTACACAAAAATCAGTGGGGAACTACTTTGTGGTTACTGAAGGTATTTCTTATACCAACGGGCACATTTCATTACTGGAACTAGGAGAAAACGATATGAACTTAATAGTTCTATTTCCGAATCCAACCAGGGACAATGTAATCATTTATGGAAATCAAACAGAAACCCTGCTTACTGTTTATGATCTTCAGGGAAAAGTAATAAAACCGACTTATAGACTTGACAAGAAACAAGAAAGTCTTTCTCTGAAGGAATTTCAAAATGGAATGTACATTTTTGAGTTTTCGACAAATAAAGGCAAAACAATCAAAAGAATTGTGAAGAACTAAACTGCTTAAAGTTGGAAACAGAATGATAAGTTATCATTCTGTTCTACTCTCTCTTTTGCACAAAATGCCCTTTTTTGAGTACATAAGTCGTTTTTCCGACATGCATGGTTGATCCGTCTTCGAACGTATAGAAATCTTTATAATCAACACCGTTAAAGCTCAACGAACCTTTCGTTTTGTAGGCAATATCCAGGTAATCCTCATTCAAAATTGTTCCGCCGCAAACAACTACATGAACCGGAATTCCGATATTCCCGATCAATGACATATCTCTTGGAGAAGCAAAATTATCTGCTATCAAAACCAACTTCTCCGTTCTCGGATAACTCTTCAGAGAATAAATCAATGCTTCTACATTATTCTCCGGCAAATCGCCGCCGGATCCCTTGTCCATCACATAGATCATAAACTCAGAGATGGAATCAAGATTACTCGAAGTGTAATTATAAACCCCACCGGTCTGACCGGCTTTCTTCGTTTTGTCTTTTCGATTATTTCCATCGTTGAAAAACACAAACTGCTTAGGCGCCTGAAGTTTGTTCTTCAGTTGAGCGGCTATAAATTCCACCACCTGGGCATTGTAGGGAGCCATACTCCCGGTCACATCACAAACCAGTGTAGTTTTGGACCAATCCACCTTTGTAAGTGCTTTACTCACTTGATTGGAAGTTGGCTGCGGTTTAACGGCATTGTAATCGTATGCTGGCAATTTGGGTTTCAACTTCGGAGGAACTTCCGTTGCAAAAACTTCCAGTGGAGACGGAACAACGCTTCCTCTGCTCATAAAATCGACCGAAAACTGAACCATGCATTCGGTTGGTTTTCCGTTCAATGTTCCCGGTGTCCAGTCCGGCATGGTCTTTATAAACTCGCGAACTTCTTCTTTATATGGTGAAGGTCCTGGCAATGTTGGGAAATTGATCTGTGTAATTTTTCCCTCTTTGCTGATAATAAACTGTACATCTACCTTTTTGGGTCCGGATGCTTCGGGAGGAAAATTCAGGTATTTTGAAAAATAGTTAATACGAGCCTGTTCGCTGTGCGGGAATTTCGGAAGTACAATAACCGGTTCGGTATCGTCCGGCGAGGATTCCTTTTCCAATTTCTCCGTTTCCCGTTTCAAATAAGTATCGTAAGCATAGGATTTAATCTTTCCGGCGGCCACTTCCCGGATGAAACTGGTCTCTACTTTCGTAGTGATTACATCCGGAAGATCACGGTAGGTAATTGCAAATCCATGGAGATAGTCTTTCCCTTCCTCTGCTGATTTACACCCCGACTGTGCAATGAGTATCCACTCTATTCCCGACTGGTCCAAACTGTTCGGAGCCGACAGGAACAAATTCTCCAGGCGTTTCCTGCTTAATCCGTGCTGATCAAATGTTTCTGATTTCCGGTAAGTGGTGTAAATTAATTCGATCTTTAAAATCACTTTATCCTTAATCGAATTGAGCAATTCTTTATCCTTAAAAACCGCATTATTAAAGGCTGTTTCCAGGAAGATCATATCTTTTTTAGCCGGTTTGGTGTACTTCTCAACCGTTCGCGGCGTTTTCTTTAAAATGAAACTGATCTGCTCCGGAATGGTTTGAGCATTCAGGAACAAGGGAACTAAAAACAGGAGAAGTAAACGGTATTGCATATTCAGTTGGTTCTTCATTCCATAATGCACGCAGAAGGAAATGTTACAGGTTTCCTAAAATGGCTTCTTTCCCGAAATACAATGCGGAACACCAGGAGCTCAAAATGACAAACCCCACCAAACCAGCCATCGATTTATGTATCGGGTTTTGGGTTTTACTCAGGAAAACACTCATTAACCACATCCATGTAGGAACGATCAGCCATTCGAACATATTCATCATCAAACATACAGACATAGCCGCCCCGTTAGCGATCTGGAGCCATCGGTATATGGTTTTATCTTCCCACGCAATTAAAATCTGCCAAAAAAAGAAGAATACCACAAAACCGAGAAAAAACCAGGAAGAAAATACAACCAGTGTATCTAATTGCTGCTCAAAATCCCGATCTGAAAAGATCAGCTGCATGACAAACTTAGAAGAAACAGCCAGGAAAACCGCCCAAAGGATCAGGGTCACTTCCCTCAAACGGATTGTTTTTCGGTTGGCAATTAGTAAAATAAGAGCAACCAGGAACAATCCTACTTTATACAATCCGAACGGAAGCAGGTATGCTCCATCTTTCATGTAGGCAGATAAGCCATACATTGCAGCTGTCAGAACGGCCAATAAAACGATTCGTTCACTAACCATTTTTCTTCGCCAAAGCTTCTTCAATATAGTCGAATGTGGAAAGAATCACCGGTTTTCCGTCAACTACAGCGATATCGTGTTCAAAGTGTGCGCTCGGCTGACCATCTGCAGTAACGATTGTCCAATTGTCTTCCAATTGAGTCACTTTTTCGGTTCCCATATTGATCATCGGTTCAATCGCTATTGTCAGTCCGTTCATGATCTTTTTCCCACGACCTCTTTTCCCGTAGTTCGGCACCTGTGGATCTTCGTGCAGGGTCTTCCCCAGTCCGTGTCCTACCAATTCGCGAACAACCCCGTAACCATGCTTTTCTGCATGTGTTTGGATAGCCCAGCCGATATCTTCCATACGATTTCCAACCTGAGCCTGTTCGATCCCCAAATACAAGCATTCTAAAGTGACATCAAGCAGTTTTTGTTTTGCTTCCGAGACTTTACCGATAGCAAATGTATAGGCGTGATCTCCGTAATATCCTTTGTAAACAGCCCCGCAATCCACAGAAACGATATCACCTTCCTGGATCGGTCTTTCGGTTGGCAATCCGTGAACAACCTGTTCGTTTACAGAAATCAATAAGGTACTCGGGCATCCGTACAATCCCAAAAATCCGGGAATTGCATCCTGAGAACGGATATAAGCTTCCGCCATTTTATCCAATTCAAGCGGTGTGGTTCCGGGACGGATCATTTCTGCTACTTTTCCTAATGTCCGGCTAACTACTAATGCTGCCTGGCGCATAATTTCGATTTCTTCGGCTGTTTTATATTTGATCATACTTTTATTCAGGAAATTCATTGATGCAAAGATACTCCATAATTCAAAATGATGAATTCAAAATTCAAAAGGTTTCCAGCAGCGGTAATTAGTGTCTGAATCTATTCTATCAGTTTTTTTGAATTTTGCATTTTGAATTTTGAATTATTACTCAAATCGTCTCAACTGATGTGCCTCAAATGTCCATTCTGGGGTGTAGATCTTCAGACGTTCTTCCAGGTTGTACCAGGGGGAAGTAGCTCTGTTCATCGGATTTACCAGTACCTGGATCTCCTGCGCAGGCATATAGCTCTGTGCTAAAAGCACTAATTTCTCGCCATCGGGATTTTCAGCCATATCTACCACAATGACTGCATGTCCCGGTGCTCCGCCACGGATAAGCACATCTCCGATCTGTACATCTTTCAATTCAATCGACCGCAATTCTTTTTCCAAAGAAAGGGTACTGGCATAATTGAAAACCGTTTCCATGTATTTTAAGAA
>DJFP01000168.1:0-654 GCA_002432565.1 Flavobacteriales bacterium UBA5869 | reverse complement strand
TCGCAATTGAATCCGCTTACAAAACGGAAATGAATATCTGAAAACCTTTTATTCCGGAACAAATATTCTCCACGCAGGCGCATTACCGCATCCGCACATTGCTGTAAGTCCCGATTCCCGACAGACATATTAATGACCGCCGCATGAGCTGTTTGGTTCCCTTTTAAATTTCCGTTGTATAAATGCACTTCTGAACCGTGTTTTTTCAACGGAAGGTTTCGCAGGTAAAATCCGAAGCTTGCACTGTCCTGGAGCTTTCGCTCAAAACCATCCGGAGGCAGAAAACGGGTTTCAATGGTTGTTCCGGAAGTATCAATCAATTGTTCGTCCGAATTTATTCCTTCAACCGTTTTTAAAGGATCCAGATTACAGGAAGCTGCAATCAGAAATGTGATTGAGAATAAGACAAGCCTTAATTTATTCATTGGCTGATGGTTTCGAGTTTCAACGCAAGTTAATTAAAATAACATCAAAGAAGCCGGATACACGAAGAAATAGCTCCTCTGCATACCCGGCTGCTGGTGTGGATAATAAATAGTCCTCATTATTTTAAATTGCTTGATGCGCCTCTGCTAAAGCTTCAGCGGCACGCAGATTGTAGAGCAAGGTTTGCGTAAGCATTCGGTCTTTGCCAGCTACAGCCTTCCCTCGGCT
>DJFP01000233.1:8297-8428 GCA_002432565.1 Flavobacteriales bacterium UBA5869 | reverse complement strand
GGTGGATGTTACTTTTGAAGTTGCCGTTTCGCGCTAGAAGAGTAAGTTCAAAGCTGACTTAGCTTAGTCGAAGGCAGCTTTTTTTAATCATTTTAAAATGAACCCATAAGAGATTAAGGACAGAAAGTTGT
>DJFP01000233.1:2776-8156 GCA_002432565.1 Flavobacteriales bacterium UBA5869 | reverse complement strand
AAATTCCATGCGTTTGATGATTCCAATGAATGGTTGTACATGGATAAATTGGGACATTCCTACACAGCCTATAAATTGTCGACCCTGAACTATGCTGCCTGGCGCTGGGCCAGAATGCCGAGGAAGAAAGCGGTGTTTCTATCCGGTGGAATTGCCTGGACTTATCAGCTTTCGGTAGAAATATTGGATGGATTTAGTGCGCAATGGGGATTCTCCTGGGCAGATCTGACTGCAAATACAGCCGGAGCAGGATTGTTTATCGGTCAGCAGCTGGGTTGGGACGAACAGCGTTTCCAGCTCAAGTTCGGCTATAAACCGTCACCGTATGCAGAAATCCGGCCGAACACCCTGGGTTCCAATTTTCCCGAGCGCTTACTAAAGGATTACAATGCCCAAAGTTATTGGCTCTGTGTTGCTCCCGGAACGTTTTTCAAAGAATCGAAATTCCCGAAATGGATACAGGTTGGCTTTGGCTACAGCATCGATGCAAAACTGAACGGTGATCTGAATACCTACACCGATTTGAATACGGGAAAAACTTACTTCGCGAGGCAGGAATATGCTATTTCCCTGGATATTGACTGGTCGCAGCTTCCCATTAAAAAACCGTGGTTAAGAAAAGTGCTGAAACCGCTGAATGCGATTAAAATACCTTTTCCTTCGGTGTTTTGGAGGAATGGGGTCTGTTATTTTGGAATGTTTTGAGTAAATTGACTAAAAATTTAAGATGGAAGCGAAACGTTTTCAAATAGAAAGCCCTAACGGGACAATAAGAGGGAGTTTCACTTCTTGCGGCCTGGTTCACCGCTTGTATTAATGGCTTGCGGACACAATGGGTTTTACCATTTCGGCATGTTCCCGACCATCCAGGCACGTTTCGCGGAAAAAGGGATTTCTTCCATAGCATTCAACTACACACATTGCGGGATTTCGGATGACGGGGATTATTTCGATGACCTGGAAAGGTATAAGCATAATTGCAGGAGACTGGAAGTTGAGGACCTGGTTTTTATGACAAAACAGCTGTCGGAGAATAACTTGTTCCATCAACCGAAACATTTGTTCCTTTTCGGGCACAGCATGGGTGGTTTTTCTGCCACGTTCGCTTCAAAAGCAATCCGGGAAACCGGAATAACAATTGACGGGATCATCCTTTTGAACTCACTTCGGACACTGGATGTAAGAACTCCGGAAATTATGGAAGAATGGAAAAAGAACGGCGTTTATTTCAGGTCTAATATGCGGACAAAGCAGGAACTGCCGCAAGGTCCGGAGTTTTTGGTGGAAACCCTCGCGAGTGATTCGACCTGGAATATGCAGCCAATAGTAGAGAAATTGACTATTCCATGTTTTGTGGCTCATGCCGTGGATGATGAAGCTGTACCTTTTGAGCATGGCCGCACGATTTTCTCCTGGGTGTATAAGAATAATCCGCGAAATGCTTTCCTGCCGATTCCCAATGCAGGTCATACCTTAAATACAACACATCCCATGAAACTTGATTCGGAAGAACTGGAGTTTTTCTGCGAACAGGTGGTGGATTGGATTGAAAATTTATAATCCTGTGGGCACGCGATTAATCGCGTGCCCACAGGATTATCTGTCTTTATATTTTCTTGAAAATCACTGTGGCAATGTGTCCTCCGAAGCCGAAAGTATTACTCATGGCATAGTTGATCTCTTTTGCTTTTCCTTTTCCTAACGGGAAATCATACAAATCTTTGAATTCCGGTTCGATCTCCGTGGTATTGATCGTTGGTGGAACTACCGAATCACGGATTGCCAAAATACAGGAAATGGCTTCTACCGCTCCTGCTGCTCCCAATAAATGTCCCGTCATGGATTTCGTTCCGGAAACACTTAAATCCGAATTCTCACCGAATACGCGTCGTAAAGCAATCAACTCGCTGTTATCTCCCTGCGGAGTAGAAGTTGCGTGCATGTTCACGTAGTCAATTTGGTCCGGAGTAATTTCCGCGTCGCGCAGTGCTTCTTCCATTCCCAGTACGGCACCGTCTCCTTCCGGATGGGTTCCTGTTAAGTGGTAAGCATCAGCAGCCATTCCGCCGCCTACAACTTCTGCGTAAATTTTTGCTCCGCGAGCCACGGCGTGTTCGTATTCTTCCAGGATGATCGCCCCGGCACCTTCTCCCATCACGAAACCGTCGCGGGTTACGTCGAAAGGGCGGGAAGCCGTTTCATAAGAGTCATTTCGTTTGGACAAAGCCTGTGCAGAAGAGAATCCACCGATTGCAGCTTCGTTTACTGCTGCTTCGGATCCGCCTGTAATGATCATATTCGCTTTTCCCCACTTGATGTAGTTGAATGCATCGATCATAGCGGTATTGGAAGTAGCACAGGCCGAAACCGCACAATAGTTGATCCCTCGAAGACCATATTCCATGGAAATAATCCCGGAAGCGATGTCAACTAAGATTCTTGGTATAAAGAACGGTGTGAAACGTGGAGTTCCGTCGCCTGCACAATATTCCTTCATCTGGTCCTGGAAGGTCTGGATTCCCCCGTTTCCGGATCCCCAAATCACTCCGATACGGTCGCGGTTCAATACTTCGAAATTAATTCCCGCATCTGCAACGGCCTCACGAACAGCAACCAGTGCATACTGGGAGAACGGATCGTATTTGCGGATTTCCTTCACATCAAAATGTTCTGCCGGATTGTATCCTTTCACTTCACAGGCGAAAGTTGTTTTGAATTTCGAAGTATCAAATTTGGTAATGGGTGCGGCACCGCTTTTACCCGCTTTCATGTTGTTCCAAAAATCCGGAACGTTATTCCCGATTGGCGTAAGGGCTCCCAAACCGGTAATTACAACTCTTCTTGTTGTCATAATAATTTGTTTCGATTAACAGTACAAATTTAAAAACTGTAGGGACGCGATGTGTCGCGTCCCTGCCATATTTTTAAATTTTATAGAAATCCAAGCTCCAATTTTGCTTCTTCGCTCATCATGTCTTTATCCCAAGGTGGGTCGAATACAATGTTTACATGTGCTTCGCTTACACCTTCCACGGTTTCTACTTTTTCTTTAACGTCCTTCGGAAGGGATTCCGCAACCGGACAGTTCGGGGAAGTAAGCGTCATGTCGATCTCAACGACCCCTTCCTTCGAGATCCGGACCTCGTAGATCAAACCCAATTCGTAAATATCAACGGGTATTTCCGGGTCGAATATGGTTTTGAGGATCTCAACTATTTTGTCTTCTAAATGTTCCATCTGTTAGTTTGCTAATGCGGACAATGCCAGGATTTTGATTTTTTTGACCATGCTCAGCAATCCGTTTGCACGGGTTGGTGAAAGGTGTTCTTGTAATCCGATGTCTGATATGAAGTGAAGATCACTTTTTACGATGTCTTCCGGTTTTTCGTTGTCTAAAACGCGAATCAGTAAGCCAATGATTCCCTTGGTAATGATCGCGTCTGAATCTGCTGTAAGCTGTATTTTGTCGTTTTCGATTGCTGCGTCGAGCCAAACACGGCTCTGGCATCCTTCTATCAACCGGTCTTCCGTTTTTTTCTCCGGATCGATCAATGGAAGTTCTTTTCCAAGCTCAATGATGTATTCGTATTTTTCCATCCAATCGTCGTAGATGGCGAATTCGTCAATGATTTCCTGCTGTTTTTGTTCAATAGTCATAATTACTCCTAACCCAGCATGGAAATACTTTTCTCCACTGCTGCTATAAATTGATCAATTTCTTCTCGGGTGTTATAAAATGCAAAGGAAGCGCGCACAGTTCCGGGAATCTGGTAAAAGTCCATCAAAGGCTGTGTGCAGTGATGCCCGGTTCTTACGGCAATTCCCTGTTTGTCTAAAAGGGTTCCGATGTCGAAAGGGTGAATGCCGTCAACGGTGAAAGCAACAACCGAAGTTTTGTTTTTTGCTGTTCCGATCAAACGGATATTCTCAAATGTTTCGAGCATTTCCTGCGCGTATTCGGTGAGTTCGCGTTCGTATTCTTCCAATTCGTGCGGGTTGAACTGGTCCAAATAATTCAGAGCTGTTCCCAGACAGATCCCGCCGGCAATGTGAGGCGTTCCCGCTTCAAATTTGAAAGGCAGTTCGTTGTAAGTGGTGCGCTCAAATGTCACTTTAGAAATCATATCGCCGCCGCCCTGGTAAGGAGGCATTTCGTCCAAAATAGCTTCTTTTCCGTATAAAACACCGATTCCTGTAGGACCGAAAACTTTATGGCCTGAAAAGACAAAGAAGTCGCAGTTCATAGCTGTTACGTCTACTTTTGTATGCTGTACGCTCTGTGCTCCGTCAATCAAAACTTTTGCTCCCACGGCATGTGCCGCTTCGATAATTTCTTCCACCGGGTTGATAGTTCCCAAACTGTTAGATATATGGGTCACAGCAACCAGTTTTGTTTTGGGAGAAAGCATGTTTTGGAAATCCTCCATGATGAGCTCTCCGCGCTTATTGATCGGAATGACTTTCAGTACCAGTTTTTTACGCTCTGCGAGCATTTGCCAGGGTACAATGTTGGAGTGGTGCTCCATGGCAGAGATCATAATCTCGTCTCCTGCACTCAGTAATTCCCCGAAAGAATGGGCAACCAGGTTAATCCCGTCTGTTGTTCCTTTGGTGAAAATGATCTCCTCTTTTTTCTCAGCGTTGATAAAGCGGCGGATAATTTCACGCGCTTCTTCGTACTCATTGGTTGCTTTCTGGCTCAGGTGGTGCACTCCGCGGTGAATGTTCGCATTGTCCTTGCTGTAATACTGATTGATGGCATCCAATACCATCTGAGGTTTTTGGGAAGTTGCGCCGTTATCAAAATAGATCAGGTTCTTTCCGTATACTTGTTGGCGCAAAGCAGGAAAGTCCTGGCGGATATCGCGCACACTGAATTTTCTTTTTGATGGATTTTCCATAGTACAAAGATAGTTATAATGCTATTTGTATTTGTTCTAAATAAGATTAATTTCCAACCTTTTTATTTTAGCTGTATCTTAGCTTTAAATTGATTTCAAATGAGGGCATTATACCTATTATTAATATTGGTGGTTTTAGGTTCCGGTTGTGAAAGATACAACTTGAAACAGCCTGCTTATCTGAACCTGAACTGGAAATTTGCTTCTACTAACAACAGTATGGGAAATGTAGTTGTCAGTAAAGGATTCTTTTATTCGAAAGAATTTTCGGTTTCAGGTATTCGTGAAAAAGGTTCCCCGGTAGAAATTACCAAGAGCCTGCCCGTTCAGAAAGTCCAGTTTTCAACACAAGACGACCTATACATTTCCCTGGATGTACCGATGGGTAATTACACGGAATTCAACCTGAAAGCATTGATAGATAATACCAATAACCCGAGTGTTCGCCTGGAAGGAACTTACTACAAAGGAAATTTACC
>DJFP01000233.1:0-2763 GCA_002432565.1 Flavobacteriales bacterium UBA5869 | reverse complement strand
TATATCGGGTTTGATGTGGCTAAATTGTTTGCTACGGTACCGAGTACCATTTGGAGTGGTGTACAAATGCAGAATGAACCAGACGGGACAAAATTGATTATAAATAAAGGAACTAATGTTAATCTTTTTAATTCAATCACGGAACAACTTCCAAACG
Organism: Flavobacteriales bacterium UBA5869; assembly: GCA_002432565.1. GTDB lineage: Bacteria > Bacteroidota > Bacteroidia > Flavobacteriales_D > Crocinitomicaceae > Fluviicola. The sequence goes on along the minus strand of DJFP01000233.1, from coordinate 2,606 downwards.
CTTTGATCCTAACTGTTGAATAATGTCTGCAGAGTACAAAGATATCATCGAAGGCTGCGCAAATTGGGAACGATCTGCACAGGAACGGTTGTATCGTCTTTTTTCCAAAGACCTGTTCAAGGTATGCAAGCTTTACGGAGCCGATACACAGGATGCGGAAGATATGCTTCACGATGCATACATGCACATTTATAAAAACATTGGTTCATACACATTTACAGGGTCGTTCGAAGGCTGGCTGCGAAGAGTTACCGTGAATTGCTGCCTTCAGACACTGCGTAAACGGAAAAATTTCGCACAATTGGGAGATGTTCCTGCTGTGGACCAGGAAGAAGCGGATTTGGAAACAGGTATTCCATTCGCCAAAGTGCTTGAAGAGATCAACCTGCTGCCAACAAAAGCCGGATTGGTACTCAAATTGTATGCTTTGGAAGGATGGTCGCATTCGGAGATTGCAGAAGAATTGGAAATTTCGGTGGGAACTTCCAAGTCGCAGTTAAACTACGCACGTTCGGTGCTTAAACAAAAATTGGTTTCTTAAAATCATGTCTTTAGACAAACGAAATAATACAAACCGGGAGTTCAAGTCTCTGCAAAAATCTTTCGAGCAATGGGAGACAGGTTCGCCGTCTGCTGATGTCTGGGAAAATTTGGAGGCGGATTTGGCAGTTTCCGCTGTTTGGGACCGTTTGGACGAAACACTGGAAGCAAACGGAAGTTCTGCAGATAAACCCCTGGTTGATTCTTATGAGAACTGGTCACCGAATACTTCCGGAGATGGCTGGTCGCGCCTGGAAGAACAGCTTTCAAGAGAACGCGTGTGGAACCGTTTGAATACAACCTTAAATTACCCGGTTACAACCCGCATTCCATGGGTGAAAATGGCCGCGGCTTCTATCCTGTTTGTGTTCCTGGCATTCTATACAGACCGTTACACCGGTTCGAATGGTAGTAATTCCGGTACAGTTTATTTAACTGCCGTTGAAAATACTTCCGGTTCCAATACAACGAATACTGATCGCCAGATTGCTGCTGTAAACGGAACAACTGATGTTCCTAAGAACAATCCTGCGAACAACACTCCTCAAAATACGGATCCGCAGCAACGCGTAATTGCGAATAATGAGGTGAATGGTGTGAACGCCGTACAGAATAACTTAGCGCAGAATACCGAAAAAGCTGCTCAGAATAACGAATTGACCGCAAATCAAAATCAGGTAGAGAACCATTCTGTTGAAAACACTTCGAATGCGGGCACAAACGAAGAAACAACAGCTGCAGATCTGGCTTCTTTGGACCGGCTAGCTGCCAGGGAAGTATCTGAATTTGGGCCGCAGGGAACAATCGGGGATTTTGACTTCCTGCCATTCCAGGCACCTTTCAGACCGAGATTCAGTGCGCTGGTCGGTAGTCAATTTGCCTTTATCGATGAGAAGAACAGAAGTGCATTCTCCAGTTCACTTCCTTCCATGGGAATCGCTGCTGACTTCCAGTACCACACCTATTTGAGAAAGTGGAGATTCACACAGGATGTTGGTTTCAGCCAGTATGCGCAGTCGAACGGAAGTTATGTCAATGGACGCTACACGAGTTCGAACCAGAAATTAAATACAATTTACCTGTCGTCTTCCGTAGGATATACCTTCAGAGGAGTAACGATTTCGGGGGGAATTGCGGTGAACCGTTTGTTGAACGGGTATGAAGAAAGCCGTACAGCTATCACGAATGTCTATAATTCGAAAAAATTACAAATCGGTGCAACAGCCGGAGTGGATTACCATTTTACACCGTTCAGAAATAAAACAGCACTTGGATTGGGCGTTCAATACCAGTTCATTTCCAGGCTGAAAAGCGAGAACACCGTGTTTAATGATATCCAGGGCGTGAAGCTCCAGATAAAATATTCATTTTAATTTCCAACCTTTTGATAGGAACCGCATCTAAGGGGTAGAAAGATATTTATTTCGTTGTCAACTTCTCCATGGAGTTTGAAAAATTACTACAGCTCAAAACGATAACGAAATAGTCGAGGCAAGGTAGAACTGGCTTGAATAAAGGTCCCACATTTGTGGGACTTTTTTTATGCGCTTTTGGCCGATAAGATCTATAAATCAGAATTCTAGAATTCTAGTTTTAACGAACTGCAAATAGAGTTGGAGAATTCTAGAATTCTATACATGAGCATTGTAACGGATTATTTTTTGGCTCCAAACATCAAAAACTCCTTATTCCCGTCGCCGCCTATGATCGGTGAGTCGATGATTCCCTTCACTTCAAAATGCGAATCTACCGCCGCTTTTTCGATTCGTTTCAAAATATCCGGGTAAACTGAAGCGCTTTTCACCACTCCGTGTTTGTTCAGAAACCGTTTTTCCAATTCGAATTGCGGTTTGATCAATGCAACGAGTNNGTCGATCACGATTCCATCAACCGGTTCCGGGATATGCGCGGTCGTCAGCTCGCGAATGTGCGTTTTTTCAATATTTGTAATCGAAGGATTGGTTCGGATGCGCTCGTGCAGTTGTCCGTGCCCTACATCCACGCAATTGACGTGTTTTGCTCCTTTGCTAAGCAGAACTTCTGTAAAACCGCCCGTGGAAGCACCG
>DJFP01000052.1 GCA_002432565.1 Flavobacteriales bacterium UBA5869 | reverse complement strand
TCAAAGAAATTAACCATTCAACCAAATATTGGTATTGGATTACATATTAAAGCCGTATATTTAGACTACGCATTTACAGATATCGGTGACGCCTCAACGGCATTGTACTCACATGTCATTTCATTACGACTTGCATTAAATAAACCTAAAAATGCGGTGAAAACAGATGAATAAGAAGAGCCTATGAAAAAACTCTGCTTAATACTACTAATTTTTTTTCCTGTTCTTGCGTGGAGTCAGCCCTATGGGAATGAATGGATCGATTATTCCCAAAAATTCTACGGATTTAAAATTGTTCAAACCGGTTTATATAAAATCGATTATGCTGCTCTAAGCAATAACGGAGTTCCGGTTTCCGGTATTAATCCATCCAGCTTCCAGGTTTTCGGAAAAGACAAAGAAATTCCATTGTACATGGTCGACAATGGTGATAACTCCTTTGATCCCGGAGATTATTTCTTATTCTACGCTTACAAAAATGATGGCTGGCTTGACTCTGTCATGTACCCGAATCCGGGGCAAATGGCTAATCCGGGATACAGCTTGATTAACGACACGATCACTTATTTTTTCTCCTGGAAGAATTCAGGAAGCGGACTTCGGTTTGTTCTTCAACCCGACCAGAACTATTCCAACTATACGCCAAGTGACTTCGTGCGTTACGAATTCAGAAGCCGATACTCAAACAGCTATTGTGAAGGGGTTGTTTACGGTGAAGCATCCGGATCTATTTATTCCAAAGGAGAAGGCTATGGTTTGCCGGAAATTTCGGCTTCAACTTCGAATGTTTCGTCAAGCATTGGAATTGAAACACCAAATGTCTATACGGGACCTGGAGCATTGCCAGTCAAAGTAGAATGCAGGATTTCTGCCACTTCTGAGGCTCAAACTGCACAAACCCAGGACCCGAACCATCATACCAGGCTTACATTCGGCGCTTCCAATTTACTCATGATCGATACAACCTACAGGAACCACAACCAGGTAAAAGTTATCAGGCAGTTCCAGGCAACCGATCTAACAAATGGCATTACGAATATCAACCATGAAATTATTGCAGATTTAAATATTGCTATTGACCGACAGGTATTTACCTACGCGATGCTGTCCTATCCAAGGCTTCCACATGCCAACGGCCAGTCATTTGATCGTTTCTTTGTTCAAAACGGGAATGTAAAAAGCCGGGTCGATCTGACAAATTTTACAGCATCGTCTCCTTTGATCCTGAGTTTTGGTTCTGTTCCAAGATTCGAAATTCCGGTTAACACTTCCGGGACTTATCAATTTATTATTCCAAACAATACCTGGAGTAATGAAACAGAAGTAATCGCTGTTGACATGAACAATACTATTCCCGTTGGGCAGTTAACTCCTGTAAACGGAACCGGGACTTTCACGGATTTCAGCACCATGAATATTGATTCTGCGCTTATTTTTGTTTATCATCCGTCTCTTGCCAGCAGTAAAGATTCTTATGCCAGCTATCGTTCATCAACCACCGGNNAGCGGTATCATCAAACATCCGGTCGCAATTCGTCGTTTTGTAGATTTTATCTATGACAACAGTACACAAAAACCGGAAGGTTTATTGTTGATCGGAAAGGGGATAACTATTGGTGAAACCCGTTATGGTCCGGCCGCATTTGCAAACTGCCTGGTTCCGCCAATGGGATATCCGTCAAGCGACATTGCCACAACTGCCTGCCTGCTCAGTCCAACAACCTGGGAGCCATTGGTTCCAACCGGAAGGCTTTCCATGACAACAAATGCAGAAGTGGAAAATTATCTTTCTAAGATCGAACAATACGAAGACGCTCAAAACAATGTCGGCCTCAATTATTCTACCACTAAAAAATGGCAGAAACAAATATTGCATTTCGTAGGTGGATCAAATATACAACAACAAACATTCTTCCAAAGCTACATGAACGGCATGAAGCATATTGTGGAGGATACGGTATTTGCCGGAAATGTGACCAATTATTTTAAAACTTCCAGTAATCCGCTTGATCCGAATGTAGTGACATCTGTCACTCAAAAAATTGAGGATGGTGTTTCAATCATGAATTTCTTCGGTCATGCTGCGGCTTCCAATAATGGTTTTGAGATCAATATTGACGAACCTGGCAACTGGAACAATTTTGGGAAATACCCTATCGTAATCGGGAATTCCTGTTACAATGGAAATATTTTTAAAACAGGGAATTCAACTTCTGAAAACTTCGTCAATATCCCCAACGAGGGGGCGATTGCTTTTTTATCAACGATCTCTGTTGGTTATGACTCTCCGCTTGCTGTTTACTCGACCGAACTTTACAAACAGTTCTCCTATAAGAATTATGGTAAAACATTTGGCTCTCAAATTAAAAGTACCATTCAGCAGATTTACAGCCAATATGCCCCTACTTTATCTGACGGGTCTGTTTACCAGGAATCGGCATGTACTCAAATGACCTTGCACGGAGACCCCATGCTTAAAGTCAATTATAGCACAGCCCCTGAAATTGACATCCAGGTTGCTGACCTGAGCCTAAGCCCTAATAATGTGAACTTATCGGTTGACAGTGTGGAGCTTACCTTCACCATACGCAATCTCGGAAAATCAATCAAAACTCCGGTTTATGTAGAAATTCGCAGAAACTTCCCCGGGACAGCTATTGACTCTATGAAAACCTTGTTTTTACCCCGTTTGAATTACGATACGGTCATCAAACGGAAATTTCCGCTGCAACCGTCAATCAGCGGCGGGGTAAATACATTTACTATTTCGGTCGATATACCAAATGCATATAATGAACAATTTGAGGAAATCTCCAACAACCAGGCAAGTGCCAACTTCTTTCTGAACATAGACGGAATGCTGCCAATCTGGCCTTATAATTACGCGGTTGTTCCATACGATACAGTAACGGTAAAAGCTTCTACCATCAATCCGATAGCCGGAATGAGGACTTATCGTTTCGAACTGGATACGACCGATACTTATGACAGCCCGCAACTCAGACGTTTTTCCGTAACAGGATTGGGGGGGGTGAAATCTGTACAGCCAAATCAATGGTTATCCGCCTTCGGATCTCCTTTCCCGTTAACGTGCACCGACAGTATTGTTTATTTCTGGAGAGTTGCAGTAGATAGTGTGGTTCCCAGCTGGTCTGAATTCTCCTTCCAGTACATCCCCGGAAAACGAGGATGGGGACAGGATCATTTCTTCCAGTTTAAGAATAATAGTTTTTCAAACATCGACTACGATAGAAATGTTCGAAAACGTCTGTTTAGCCCAAATGACATTCATACAATCGGTATTTTAACCATAAAAAACACCATACCTGTAAATGACACTTATAACATTTCCTGGTCAATTGATAACGAAAACCAAGATTATGCAACCTGTGGGTACTACCCTTATATTTATGTGGGTGTAGTTGACGGTACAACACTTCAACCATGGGAAACCCATTGTCCGGGATGTACTTTCGGCAGTAATAATAATCCAGCTATGAATTTTGGCAATCTAAATAACCTTGGAAGTGCTGGAGGACAAGGGTGTCGTGATAGATACGAACGTTATTTCACCTTTGACCAAACAGATCCTTCTTCCATGGCGAATTTCCAAAACATGATAGAGAATGGAATTCCCGATAGTAATTATGTGGTTATTTATACTCCCTACTATACAGCCTTCGATTTATGGAACACTAATAATCCAAGCGTGTTCACAATGTTCCAAAATTTGGGTTTTCCTTCAGTAACAGCTAGCCAACCAACTGATCCATTTGCATTATTTTTCAAAAAGGGAACGACCTCTCTTAATCAAATAAAATTTTGGATAGACAATCAGACATCAGGATTCCCAGAAGGGGTTCCTAAAATCACAATTCAGGCAAACGTTTTAAAACCTTCTTACATCGGTATCGAAAAAACACCCCAAATTGGACCCGCGCTTGAATGGGAAACTATTTATTGGAGAAGAGATTCACTTGAATCCCCATCGACAGATAGCGTACGTATTTTTATTGAGAAATACGGTGTTTCCAATGACCTGATCGCTACCATTGATACCATGTTCACCCCCTTAGATTCCATCATTAACTTAAATAACCTAGTTGATGCAGCAATTTATCCTAAAATCAGGATCGGCATCTACAACTCCGATAAACCGAATTTAACACCTGCCCAAATTGATCGGATACACGTGCTTTATCAACCTGTTCCTGAAGCTGCAATCGACGGATCATCCGGATACTTTGCATCTGTGGGCGGTGATACTTTATATGAAGGACAAGATTATGCTTTTGCAGTAGACGTTGTTAACGTCAGTGAATTTGATATGGACTCCCTGCTAATCGATTACTGGCTGGAGGATCAACAGCACATCAAACACATTATTCCATATCCTCGGCAGGATTCTTTGCGAACCCACCAGGTCTTGAGAGATACCATCCAGTTCAGTTCAATAGCGCGACCAGGTTATAACATCTTGTGGATGGAAGTTAACCCCTATGTAAACGGTTCACTGGTCCAAACAGATCAGCTTGAACAATACCATTACAACAATATCCTGCAGCTTCCGATTTTCGTGGTAGAAGACACTAAGAATCCAATCCTTGACGTAACTTTCAATGGTCAGCACATCTTAAACGGTGATATTATTGATCCGACAAGTGAAATTTTAATAACACTAAAGGATGACAATCCTTATCTGATTATGGACAACATCAGCGATACCACGCTATTTGGGATTTATCTGACCGGACCTGACGGAGTTCAAAAACGCATTCCGTTTATTGATGGCAGCGGAAATACCATCATGCAGTGGTATCCGGCAAACGGACAAAACATGAAGTTCAGGATTGTTTATCCGAAAGAATTCCTGCAAGATGGGATTTATCAGCTTTTTGTGCAG
>DJFP01000306.1:25716-48660 GCA_002432565.1 Flavobacteriales bacterium UBA5869 | reverse complement strand
TAAAGAATGAAAAAAATAGTATTGGCATTGGTCTTATTGACCTACTCATTGGGTAACATTGCTCGTGCAGACGAGGGGATGTGGCTTCCTTTCCTTATCGGGAGAAACTATGAGGACATGAAAAAACATGGTCTGAAATTGACCCAGGAGCAAATTTACTCCATCAACAAATCTTCTTTGAAAGATGCGGTAATCTCATTCGGAGGTTTTTGTACCGGCGAGATTATTTCAAATCAGGGATTGATCCTGACCAACCACCACTGTGGTTACGATGCAATTGCATCAAACTCAACGAAAGAACACAATTACCTGGATAACGGTTTTTGGGCGAAAAATTTCAAAGAGGAGATCGCAGTTCCGGGATTGACAGCGACGTTCATGATCCGTATGGAGGACGTAACTTCCCAGGTTACAAAGGAATTGAATTCCAAAATGACGCCGGAAGAACGTGCAAAGAAAATCAAAGAAGTAACGGATATCCTGGTAGCTGATGCAACGAAAGGAACGAATTACGAAGCTTTTGTCCGCGATTTCTTCGATGGAAATGAGTTTTACCTGTTCGTTCAGGAAGTATATAAAGACATTCGTTTGGTAGGAACGCCTCCACAGTCTGCAGGTAAATTCGGTGGAGACACGGATAACTGGGAATGGCCTCGTCATACGGCAGATTTCTCTATGTTCCGTATTTACGCAGGATCTGACAACAAACCGGCAGCGTTCAGCGAATCAAATGTTCCAATGAAACCAAAACATTCACTGCCAATCTCTTTGAAAGGTGTGAAGCAGGGGGATTACGCAATGATCATGGGATTCCCTGGAAGAACAAACCGTTATTTGACTTCATACGGTGTAGACCAGGCAATNNTACATGGACAAGGATGTAGAAGTTCGTTTGCATTATTCATCCAAGTACGCCCAGGTTGCTAATTACTGGAAATACTTCATCGGTCAGACAAAACAGTTGAAAGCGAACCGTGTTGCAGATAAGAAACGCAAGCTTGAAGAGGAGTTCACAAAATATGCTGCCGGAAAAGCGGAATACAGTAATGTGCTTTCTGACATCGAGTCTTCTTTCAAAGCAACAAATGATGTTATTTATATCAAGGTGTATTACAGTGAATTTGTTCGTCAGGTAGGTATTAACGCGCTTGTGAATTTGTACAAGCAGATGTGGGACGCGAAGAATAGCGGGAACGATAAAATGTACGGTGCAATCGAAAATGCTGTTAAGCCGACAGCTGAAGAATTCTATGCAGAAAGTTCGATGGAAATCGAATTGGAGACTTTGGAAGAAGTATTAAAAATGTACGTTCGCGATATCCCGATGGAACAACGCGTAGGAATTGCCCGTACATTCGGAGCTGACGGAAGCGGTATTGACGCGTTCATGAGCCGTGTGAGAACAAACTCTGTTTTCGTTTCCAAAGAGCGTTATGAAGAAGCAATGAAGAACTTCGATTTGGAAAAGATCAGCCAGGACCCATTATTCATTTTGGTGAAAGACCTTGCTAATGCATACTCCGCTGCAATGGGGCAGGATGCTGTGAAATCGGCTAATGCGAAACTTGCTGTTGCAAACCGTGCGTTTGTAAAAGGAGTGCGTGAAATGCAGCCAAACAAGAAATTCTACCCGAATGCAAACTCAACGATGCGTTTGACTTACGGAAATGTATTGGCTTACGATCCGCGAGATGGAGTTCACTACGACTACTTCACTACATTGGACGGAGTGATGCAGAAAGAAGATCCGACAAACCCGGAATTCGTGGTTGATCCGCGCATCAAGGAATTGTGGGAGAAAAAAGACTACGGTCAGTACGGAGTAAACGGGAAATTGCCTGTAAACTTCCTTTCCAACAACGATATCACAGGTGGTAACTCAGGTTCACCGGTAATCAATGCAAACGGAGAATTGATCGGTACGGCATTCGACGGAAACTGGGAAGCAATGTCCGGTGACATCTACTTCGAGCCAAACATCCAGCGGACGATCTCCTTGGACGTTCGCTACACATTGTGGTTGATCGACAAGTGCTACGGCGCAACGAATTTGATTAATGAAATGAAGTTGGTGAAGTAAGCCAATTAACTATAGAAACGGAAAACCCCGGCATTATCGCCGGGGTTTTTGTTTTATGAATTGATATTGAGAACAAAGTTTGGGCAGAATTGAGTGAACTTTGTGAGGATAACTGTTTTCTCAAGTGGCATTTACTTGCCTTAATAGTTTGTTTAATCAAAAATCAGTTTTTATTTGTTCTACAGATAAAATTCTACTTGTAAGTCTTTTTACTTGTTCCATTGGATATTTACCTTTTACTTGCTCCAAGTTTCTTATAACACTATTTCTTTCACTCTCTTTTTTAATAATTATATAATTAATGTCATCTGGCTCAAAATAGAGTCTCTCGTCTTTAATTTTATCATTCAAACTTTCTTTAGCTTCTTTAATTTCAGCTTGTGTTTTTAAAGATTTGAGATTTCCTACAAGTAATTCTTTGTTTTCAGGATTTAGAACAAAACGCCATTCTCTTTCATCAGAAAATCTATAATTCTCAATTGTTTTTTTTTCAAAACGATTGAGATTACCTTGATAATTTTTCATGTATCGAATGACATCAAGTATATACTTTTCTTCTAGAGAAAGATCGCTAATTTTGTCTTTCGATCCAGTGATTTTTTCAAATAAATGATTGAAAAAACTTGCAGCGAAACTGGAATTCTTCTCGACATAAAACACTGGATTTAACCCATTTTTTTCAGCCCAACTTTTACTGAGTCCAATCCCATAACATCCATAACTGTTCACATGAGCCATAATTTGAGAGAACGGTATGTCACAAAAAGAAACTATAGGTACTAATATATCACGATGATCTTTACCAGTGTAAATTGTTTCTCTACAATAACGGATTTTGAAATTATCTTTTAATATACCATTTAAAGAGTTTAGGTTTTTTGTAAAGTGAATTAATGAATTCGAACTTAATCCCATATTTATTGAGTTTCTTAATTATTACTAACTTATGCGTAAGCACAATTCCAGACTATTTTAAATTCAATCTCTAGGTTATATTAAGAATCATCGGAAATATTTGAGAGTGTCAGTAAATAGTGTCTTGCGCGTTTCGCTGTCCAATACTACTTAAAAAATCAAAATAAAAAGCACCGGACCCATTTTTGTGCACAAAAAAATGGAACCGCTTTCACAATTCCACTCAACTTTTATTTCAAGAGTTTTGACTCTATTTCGTATAAAAAGGCATCTTCACCACCTTCGCCAAAACTCCTTTGTCGCGGATCTCGATAAAGATCTCGCTTTCCGGAGCTGCGAATTCGGTGTTTACGTAGCCCATTCCGATTGCTTTCTTCACGCTCGGACCTTGTGTTCCGGATGTTACTTTCCCGATCACGTTTCCGTTTGCATCCAAAATGCGGTAGTCGTGGCGTGGAATTCCGCGGTCGATCATTTCGAAACCGATCAGTTTTTTGGAAACTCCTGCTTCTTTTTCTGCTTTCAAACGGTCTGCGTCTACAAAATCTTTCGTGAATTTCGTGATCCATCCCAAACCTGCCTCAAGCGGAGAAGTCGTATCGTCAATATCGTTTCCGTACAAGCAGAATCCCATTTCCAAACGCAGGGTGTCGCGCGCAGCCAAACCGATTGGTTTGATCCCGAATGCAGCACCTGCTTCAAAAACCTTGTCCCAAACCTGCTTCACTTCGGAATTCTTGCAGTAAATCTCAAAACCTCCCGAACCGGTGTAACCCGTTGCTGAAATGATCACGTGATCGATTCCCGCAAACGGACCTACTTCAAAATGGTAGTATTTAATGGCAGACAAATCAACCGAGGTCAATGACTGCATGGCCTCAACTGCTTTTGGCCCCTGGATCGCTAATAAAGAATAATCATCCGAAAGGTTTCTCATCGTCACATTCTTCGTGTTGTGAGAAGAGATCCAGTTCCAGTCTTTTTCAATATTGGAAGCGTTTACTACTAATAAATATTCTTCTTCCTTGATGCGGTAAACGATCAAATCGTCTACAATACCACCTTTTCCGTTCGGAAGGCAGGAATACTGCGCACGACCGATTGTAAGGGTAGAAGCGTCATTGGTTGTCACTCGCTGGATCAAATCCAAAGCCTCCGGACCTGATAACAAAAACTCTCCCATGTGAGAAACGTCAAATACACCAACTGCATTTCGAACTGTTTCGTGTTCAGCATTAACGCCTTCGTATTGTACCGGCATATTGAATCCTGCAAATGGAACCATTTTGGCACCCAAAGCTTCGTGAACCTGGGTAAGAGCTGTGTTTTTCATTGATTTCTAAGTTTTAGGTCCGGGCATTTATTACCGGGACTGTTTTTAAGTCTGTAAAAGTAACTATTTCGTTGAATTTTTGCCCGGAAGAAGCGAAGATTACTGTGTAATTAATTTCGAACCGTGGTAAGGACAAAACTCATAATTCGCAGGAAATAGTTCCCCGTCATTGGCGCATTTGGAATCTGTGAAAAGACTTGGTAAAGGGAGGTGGAAGGTGTTCTTTACTGAAGCAAGTCCCGCTGTGAAATCTGTGCTGTTATAAGGATTCAAGGCATTTTCTCCGGAGTTGTCCGTGATCTCAAAATAGAAGAGACTCATTCCCGCGCCCATATCTCCGAGCATTTGAGCAAACATCGGTTTGATATAATCGCTCAGCATTGTCAGTTCTGATGATAATTGGGATTCAGCGATAGGTTTGTATGATTTACCACCGAATGAAACCGAGATGTTATTCCTTAAATACGTTTCTCCTTTTGTCTGGAAGGAATGGGTTGTATTACTGACTTTCCCGGAGATTGCAATGAAAATGGATTTGTTGCCAAGCATTTGTTTTAATTGAGAAACCACTTCCGGGGTAAAGGTTTTTGGTTCCTTTGCAGATAACACTTCCCAATAAGTTATTGGGAACCAATAAATAAGTGTAATATCTTCATTGTTGGTGTGGGTATAGACAATGTCTTTCAGTAGTTTGTTCTGGTCCACATCTTTCAATGCCAGCTTTTGCTGCGCAAATGAAGAAAAAGAGATCATCAGGACAAGAAGGTACAAGGTATTTTTCATGCTCAGCGTTTTGAACACAAAGTTATTCAATTTACCTAAATGTCAGAACGTGAATTAATTCTCTTGTAATTTGGTAAAACGGATGGTAAAATCACGTTCTGTTGCAGCAGGGTTTTCAAAGGATCCGGAGCGCAGTGTAGCAACCGATTTGTCCATGAAGTAATGTTGTTCCAGGATCGGTTTGATCGATTCGAAGATCTGATCGGCATTTTTACCATTGAAATAAAGATAACCGTCCCCAAAATCCATTGAAATGTCGTGCCCCTCGTATTTTCCAAGAGCACTTCCGGTAATGTTTGAATCCAATTGCTTTTCCAGCTCATGTAATTCGTTCAAATCCTCAATTCCGTAGAAGAACTGAATAACAACCAAATGATTTTCGTCCATATTCGTGATATTTTCTTTCATTGCTTTCCCTTTCTTCCGTTGAAAAAAACCAAACAATTTCATTTTATGTGTCTTTCAATTAGAAAGTAAGTTAGTCAAAAAAAAGAAGTATTCAATAGTTAACCATTTATTTAACAATCGGTTAGTTTTGTCTTTTGTTGTATTTGATAGTTGTGTAGGGGGTGAAAAATTTTTCGCTTCAGATACGGGGATAATTACATTTTTTATCAATTTACCGAAATAAACAGGGGGTGTTTATAAAATTTTACACTTTTTCTTGGTGTACCCCCTTTAAAAATTGTAGTTTTGTCGAAAATTTTGAATTTTATGGCAACAAAGCGATTACAGGCGTATCAGGATGTACTCAATCGTACTCCAAAACACATTGATTTTGATGGAAAAGTTTCCGAACTGTTCGGGAAAAATGTATTTCATGCAGAAGTTATGCGTGAGTACCTTCCTTCAGATGCATATAAATCCATGATGGAATCCATTCAGAATGGGACCCGCCTGGATCGTAAAATGGCGGATCAGGTTGCTTCGGCGATGAAAGATTGGGCTATTACAAAAGGTGCTACACATTATACACACTGGTTCCAGCCTTTAACGGGAACCACTGCTGAAAAACACGATGCATTTTTCAAACCGGTAGGACCGGGTCGTGCAATTGAGCGTTTCGACGGAGAATTGTTGGTGCAGCAGGAACCGGATGCTTCTTCGTTCCCGAACGGGGGAATCCGAAATACATTCGAAGCGCGCGGTTATACTGCATGGGATCCTTCATCTCCGGCTTTTGTGATCGGGAAAACTTTGTGTATTCCTACTATTATGATCTCTTACACGGGAGAATCATTGGATTACAAAATGCCGTTATTAAAAGCTTTGCATGCTGTGGATAAAGCGGCTGTTGAAGTTTGCCAGTATTTTGATAAAAACGTTACAAAAGTAAATGCAACACTTGGCTGGGAACAGGAGTACTTCCTGGTTGACCAGGCTTTGTTTAACTGTCGTCCTGACCTGATGATGACGGGCCGCGCTTTGTTCGGTCATGCTCCGGCAAAAGGGCAGCAGTTGGAAGATCATTACTTCGGATCAATTCCTGAGCGTGTTACAGCTTTCATGCGTGAGTTCGAGAACGAAGCAATCATATTGGGGATTCCGGTTACAACCCGTCACAATGAGGTTGCTCCGAACCAGTTCGAATGTGCGCCGATTTTCGAGGAATGTAACTTAGCGAACGACCACAATATGTTGTTAATGGACTTATTGGAGAAGATCGCACGTAAGCATGATTTCCGCGTTTTGCTGCATGAAAAACCATTTGCTGGTGTAAACGGATCCGGTAAACACAATAACTGGTCTCTATCCACTGATACGGGGGTGAACTTGCTTCAGCCGGGGAAAAATCCGAAAACAAACTTGCAGTTCCTGACATTCTTCGTGAATACGATTAAAGCAATCCACGACAATGCTGATTTATTGCGTGCTTGTATTGCTTCTGCAAATAACGACCACCGTTTAGGTGCGAATGAAGCTCCTCCGGCGATCATTTCAACGTTTATTGGTTCTCAGTTATCCGGAATGCTGGATGAATTGGAGCAAAACGTAAAAGCAGGAAAAATGTCTCCGGAAGATAAAACAGAATTGAAACTGAACATCGGTAAGATTCCTCAGATCATGTTGGATAATACAGACCGAAACAGAACTTCTCCGTTTGCATTTACAGGAAACAAATTCGAGTTCCGTGCAGTTGGTTCTTCTGCAAACTGTGCTTCTGCAATGATTGTTTTAAATACGATTATGGCTAAACAGCTGCAATCGTTCAAAACAAGTGTTGATAAGCGAATTGAGAAAGGAGAAGCGAAAGACGAAGCGATTTTAAAAGAACTGCAGATCCTGATCAAAGAATCCAAAAAGATTCGTTTCGAAGGAAACGGATATGGTGATGAATGGGTGAAGGAAGCAGAAAAAAGAGGTTTGAATAACTTTAAAGATACACCACGTGCGTTGAGAGCATGGGGAGATAAGAAGTTTGTCAAGCTGTTTGATGAAATGAACGTATTGACTCCGCGTGAGTTGGAAGCTCGTCAGGAAATCGAGTTTGAGAACTATATTTTGAAGATCCAGATTGAAGCCCGTTTGATGGGAGATTTGGTTCAAACACATATCATTCCTGCAGTAGTGGAATACCAAAACCGATTGTTGTCGAATATCCAGGGGATTATCAGCGCACTGGGTGAGAAGGCCGGAAGAGAGGCTGCAAACGCTCAGATTGAGTTGGTAACCAAGATTTCGAACCATTTGAATAAAATGAAATCGAATTGTGATATCATGCTTCAGGCAAGAAAAGATGCCAATAAAATTGAGCATGCAGAAGAGAGAGCGGTGGCATATTGTGATCAGGTGAAAGTTTATTTTGATGAAATCCGTTACCACGCAGATAAATTAGAGTTATTGGTAGACGATGAGTTGTGGCCATTGCCAAAATTCAGAGAAATGTTATTTACTCGATAAGAGAAAGCATCGCTTTCGATGGAAAAAGTAAAATTCACTCCCCGGTTCTACTCATAGGATCGGGGTTTTTCATTTTACCATTAGGCACACGAGGTACATAAGGATTTGATTAAAATTATTGGTTTCCCTCCATGAATGAGCCCGTGAAGTCCATAATTCATTCTGTAAATCTTTGTGCCCTTGCACCTTTGTGGTAAACTATGTGTTCTACGTGACCTATGTGGTTCAAATCGTGTAACTTTGTTGTTGAGATGAAACAATTCGATATTCCATCCATATTCCGGTCGCCGATAATTTCTAAAGTAAAGGCGTTCCGCAAGAGCCAGGATCCGCGTAAAAAGGATTTCTCGCCTACGATGCTGGATTTCGGGAATGTTCAACTCTACATTGCCAGGCATTTCGGATTTTGCTACGGGGTGGAAAATGCAATAGAAATTGCTTATCGTGCTGTCGAAGAAAATAAAGGGAAACGGATTTTTCTCCTGAGCCAAATGATCCACAATCCGACCGTGAATGAAGATCTGTCACGGCACGGAATCGAATTTATCCAGGATACTTCCGGAAAGCAGCTGATCTCTTGGGAAGAACTTAACTCGAATGATGTGGTTATTATTCCGGCTTTCGGGACAACACTTGAGATTGAACAGGTACTCAATGACCGCGGAGTTTCTACTGAAAAATACAATACAACTTGTCCTTTCGTGGAGAAAGTATGGAATAGGGCGGAGAAACTTGGCACGGAGAATCACACGCTGGTCATTCATGGGAAATACAACCACGAAGAAACCCGCGCGACTTTCTCGCATACAGCTGTCAATTCAGAGGCGGTGATTATTAAGAATATGGAAGAAGCTGCTTTTCTTGCCAAATGCATTACCGGAGAAGTTTCAAAGGAGGCGTTTTACACCTATTTCAAAGGGAAACATACACCAAACTTCGACCCGGAAATTCATTTGAGTAAAATCGGTGTCATTAACCAAACGACCATGCTGGCGAGTGAAACGCAGGAAATAGCCGAATATCTGAAAAAAGTGACAGAAGAATACACTGAGCGTTCAAAGATCAGCAAGACTTTTGCGGATACACGTGACACACTTTGCTATGCCACAAACGATAATCAAAGTGCTGTGGAAGCTTTGATGAACGAATCACTTGATTTTGCAGTCGTTGTGGGTGGATACAATAGTTCCAACACAGCGCATTTGGTAGAATTGCTGGAGCAGCGCTTCCCGACATATTTTATCAAGGACGAAACAGAGATTTTAAACACAGAAGCAATCCGGAGTTTTAATATCCATACGCACGAAGTGGAAACGATTGAAAACTGGATGAAAGGAGGAAAGATCGGGATTACTTCCGGAGCTTCCTGCCCGGATTCGATAATTGACACCGTTATTTCAAAGTTATTAGTCCTAAGCGGAAGTGAAAGTCCTATTGAAGAGGTGATTTCCCGGTTGGGATAGAAAGCGTTTAATCGTTCAAACGGTTCAAAATTTGAGTTGAATTTATGGCTTTACTTTCTATGAATGAGGTTTGTTTGAACTTTTGCACAAAAAAATCCCCCTCGGCTTAGCCGAGGGGGATTTTTATAATTGAGTATTCAATTAGTTCTTAACGAAGTTTCCTTTGCTAACTTTTCCGGAAACTGAAGTTACCTGGTAAATGTACATCCCAGCATTCAAGCTTTCGATATTTACAGAAGCAGCGTTTGTTGTAGAAACAACTTTTCCGTCAGTTGTAGTAACAACTACAGAAGAGATAGCTTCTTTAGAGTCGATGTTCAATACAGATGTAGCAGGGTTAGGGTAAACGTTTACAGTGTTTACGTTTTCTTCAGCAAGACCAGCCGGGTTGCTGATTACTACATTGTCAAGCCACAAAGTAGTTCCAACTGTAGGTGTTTGAGCATCGTAGTATCCTTTTGTTGAAGCTACAGCAATCATGTAAAAACGGTTTGCAGTTCCTGTACCAGTTAAAGCTTGCATAGACAAAGTCACGTTTGTCCAGTTAGCAACTGTAGCAGGAATTTCCAACCAGTCAGCGTACAAATAAACATCATCATTAGTACCTGCACCCATTGTATCCATAATACCTACTTCGATATATGCAGTATCAGTTCCCATTTTGTCGAACTTGTAAGCGAAAGATACTTCCATAGTAGAAGGGTTAGCTACAGGACCTGCGATTCTTTGTTGAAGAAGTCCAGTGATGATATCATCTCCCCAAGACAATGCAGCGTTTAATGCAGGGTCATTTGTAACCACAGCTTTTGCTGATTGAGTTCCCTGGTTAGGAGAAGCAGTTTCAGGACCTGTATTAAGAGTAACCCACCCTGGCATAGAATAAGTATAAGCAGTTCCGGGAATTGCAGTCATGGTACCTTCAAAGTTCCCATTAACCAATGTTTGAGCGGATAAAGATAATGCTGACAAAATAACACCAGCAGAAAGTAAAAGTTTTTTCATAGTTAATTTTAAAAAGTTTGAACAAATATAAATTTTTTAATCAATTCATAATAGGAGAATCGATTTTATTATATAAACGGTAGATTGTTTAAATCGCAGAAGGTTGGAAATTTTCTTTCATTATTAGAATTATCTTTTTTTTAAAGATTATGTTTACTTTCATTTTACTAAATCATTTGTAATAAATAAGGAATTATCGATGGAGCGCCTGATTAATATTTTAATTATTGACGAAAAAGATTCGGACCAGAAGGCTTTAAAGGAGATACTTGGCGGCGGCGGGAATATCCTGCTTTTTTGTAATTCGATTGACGAAGCGCATACCATATTGGATAGGAGAGAAGTCGGAATCATACTTATTGATGTAGATAGCCCCAACTTTTCTTCCATGGAGGATTTTAAGGAATTACTCCAGGTACACGCTTCAAACACGCATTACTCCATCATTATTACGGAAAATACCCGCACCGGATCCAAACTCCTGAAAGGATTTAATTCGGGGGCTGTGGATTTTATTACCAAACCTTTTAATCCCTTATTGATCCAGGCAAAATTGGATGTTTATAAATCCCTGTATTATAAGGATCAGCGAATTGCACAGTTATTGGGGAATATTCTTCCCGAAAATGTGCTGGACGATTTAAACCAATTCGGAAAGTTCTCGCCTAAAAGGGTTGACAAAGGAGTGGTGCTTTTTACCGATTTTGTGGATTTCTCAATGAAATCCAAATCCATTAAGCCCATCAAACTAGTAAAACGCCTGGAGTATTACTTCACGGCCTTTGATGAGATCGTAGAGCGTTATAAACTGGAAAAGATCAAAACAATAGGTGATGCTTACATGGCTATTGCCGGTGTGAATGAAGATAATGCCCAGCCGATTTTGAGGGCTTGTCTGGCGGCCCTGGAAATGCGGAATTTTATCCGGAATGAAAAAGAACTGGCGAAAGCCATGAAAAAAGATTTTTGGGAAATCAGGATTGGAGTTCATGCGGGACCGTTAGTAGCCGGAATTATTGGTTCCAAAAGGTATTCGTTTGATGTTTGGGGCGATACGGTTAATATTGCTGCCCGTGCACAACAGTTTTCGGGAATTGACCAGATCACTGTCACGAAAGCCATCTTCGATGAATGTCATACTTATTTCGATACCAAAGACCTGGGAAATGTTCCGATCAAAAAACGGGGCGGTACTATGGAAACCTTTGAGCTGGAATCCCTGAAGTCGGAATACAGCTTATATACGAACGGGAAAGTTCCTTCGGTAGAACTGCGGACTTTGTGCCAGATTGCGACGGTAGATTTCGAGCATATGAGAAGCGATATCCTGAATAAATTAAAGTCCATGCTTCCGGATGAAGTTGTTTACCACGATTTGGGACATACTTTAAATGTGGAAAAAGCGGCCATTCGTTTGGGTAGATTGGAAGGATTGCATGACGATGAAATGCTCTTATTACGAACGGCAGCCCTTTTTCACGATACCGGGTTTATTTTTACCTACCATAAAAATGAGTTACACGCTGTCCGTTTAATGGAGCAGATGCTTCCGAAATACGGCTTCACCGGTGAACAAATCCGGCAGATCCGTGAAATGATCCTGGCAACTTCATTGGAAATAGAACCTGTGGGATTGCTTCAGGAAATCTTATGTGATGCTGATCATGACTACCTGGGTAGAGCCGACTATTATGTTGTAGCGTCCAAGTTGAGAGATGAAATGATCGCTTTCGGGATGGACCTTTCCGAAGAAGAATGGATCAAGATGCAAATCAAATTCCTGGGAGAAGCCCATCAATTCTATACGATTACGGCATTGAACATCCGTCAAAAAGGAAAAACAAACCGCCTGGCGGAATTAAAAGTTGCTTTGTCTGAATTGCAGAATCAGCAAGTTTAGAAGGTTTAAATGGTTCAAAATAAAATATTCCTTTTAACTATTTGAACTTTTCAACTCTTGAACTTATCTAAAAGCTCGGCTCGATCAAACTCAAATAATCAGTTGTACTAATACTCGGCTTATAATCTTTCGAGTCTGCGTAAAGCCCGCCCGGGTTTAAATCCGCTTCCAAACCTGTTCTGGCAAGATTCCCCTGTTTACTTTCTTCTTTTTTGGTTTCAGCCCAATTAGTTTGCTTACTTGCCCGATTGCTTGAAAAAGAAAAGGTTGTAGTTGATTCGGGTGAAGCAGAAATGTCCGATTTAAGGTTTTGGGTTGAACTTGCGGATGAAACAGGTTTATCTTTTGATGAAGAATAACCACTTGACTCCAAGGTCAGAGGGGCAGCTACATCTTTATGTTCCTTCTGATCTCCGGGAATACTTGAAGAAGCTGTATATTCCTTATTGGTTTGTTCGTTCAGCGGGAATTCTTTTTTAGCGGTTGATTCTTTCTTCTTTTCTTCAGCCATGGAGTCACCGCTTGCAATACTTTGTTTTGGCTCTGTTTGAGTTAACTGATTGTCTGACATGGAAACCCAAACGGTGATCACGCCGGCAGAAAGTACGAGCAATGCGGCAGCACGGAATATATTCCGGTTGTATAAGGGAACGATTTTCTTTTCTGCTTCGGCAGGTGCATTCCAGTTTTGGCTGATTCCGGGATGTTTCGCCTGGAAAACACTGTTCAGGCTGGACTTCACGGAAGCAGAGACTTCTTCTCTTCCTGAAAGAGCAATCTGTCCGATCCCTGCGTAAAAGGATTTCATCTCATTGTATTCTTCTTCCGAAGAAACCAATTCACGGATTATTTCCAGTTCACTGGAACTTAAATCGCTGTAAGCTTTTGTTTGTATGATTTCATCAAATGTGTTCATGGTACTTTTGTATGTTCCGGTTGGTACTCTTTTAATCCCTGGGCCAGGTACTTGGTTGCGTAGAACAGGCGCGATTTGATCGTTCCTTCACTGATTTCCAGGGCCTCGGCAATTTCTTTAATCGATAATCCATCGAAATGACGCATTTCAAATACTTCCCGGTGTTTTTCTTCTAATTGTGTAACCTGGAAATCATAAGCCTCTTTAAATAAAGTATGATGTACCTGGTTTTCTGTATTTTTATTAACGTCGCTCACGGAATAGGTGTTGTCTAAACCGTTGCTGGTGTTTTTTCGGATTTCCTGCTTTTTGTATTCATTCTTGCACATGTTGTTCGCCACCGAATACATCCATGTTTTAAAGGACCGGGTGGTGTCAAATAATTCAGGACGGTGAATGAGCTTGGTGAAGAAATCGTGGACAAAATCTTCTGACTTTTCCCTGTCGCGCCAAAGCATGCGCATGAAATACGAAAGCAGGGCAGAGGAATACCGACCATAAAGCTTGTCAAAAGCTCGTTGATCGCCTCCAGCCATGGCAATGACCAATTGTTCATCAGTCATTTGGTCGTATTCCTTTTTGATCATCCGCATCAGCGCTTAATTTTTGAGAGTTGACCTGTTTTACGCGCCCTTGTGGCTACGTTCGTAATAATGTGATCTATTTCTTTAGCCTCTTCCGTTTTATTATATTCTTCATAAAGTCTTGAAACGCTTAAAAGTGCAGGAAGGTAATTAGCAGAAAGTGCATCTGACTGCGGGTCTTTCCCTATTCCCAATTCGTATTTTTTCCATTTCGTTTCAACCAATTCAATGTTCAGGGCGTTGTAATCCAAAGTTGCAGCCTGTCCATAAGCAAAAGTCAGGCCAACCGGATTCAATGCAGAAGCGATTCCCTGGAAATATTCTTTCGGAAAAGACATCGACAGGAACAAATTCCTGGAAGTGTTCAATGCGCAGAATGTCTGTACAAATGTGGTGTCCACAAATGCTGAGTTCGGCATCACAAATCCTTTAGCTGTCAGTGAAGCCTGGTAGTCGGGACTTTGCATCAGATCAACGGAGATCAGTTGTATATCTGCTCTGCCCAGGTTATTTTTCTCGTAGTTTACGGGGATTAACTCAGTGTAACCATGCAATAAAAGTGTTCCGTTTTCAGGTACAGAATTCACCATATCAGTTGCATAGCTCAATAAACCTCCGGAAATTTTATTTTGAGCAATCATTTGAACAGCCACACTGTCTGCCAGTTTCTGGTCGTTTATGGCAACTCCATAAACGGCTAATTCCTGCTGAACTTCGGTGTTTGTCGGTTGCAGGTTCGCTGCTTGCTGCAGTTCCGGGAATTGCTTGGGATTGTATTTGCTTAATAAGTAGGTATAAAAATGTTTTTCAAAACTGCCGGGAAGCATATTTGCATAGATTTGAGCGCCTTGTTTCATATTCAACACTTCTTCCGGGCTGGCACTTCTTCTTGTTAATTGGTGCCTGGAGTTGGAATAGTTTGTTTCGAATTGATATTTGGCGCTTTTGAGCTGCTGGATGCTTGAATTGGAATCTTTGTCTGCTTTTTCAGCTTCTTCTCCGAATTTCGGATTGGGAACTGTTCGGTAAGCTTTACTTTTTTTAGTGCTGATCTGTATTTCTTCCAGGCTTGGGGAAACATGTGAAACTGTATCCTGTTGGTTGGTAAGTGTTTTATTCGTATTGTTTGTAGCCGGAGAGTTGGTATTGTTGTTATTATAATTCTGCGCACTGCCGGAAATAGCTGCGTGAAGAACTAGAATAAGAAATATGTATCGGTGCATATAGCAATTTTTATCTGTAGTACAATCAGATTAAAATTAGGTTCAAAAAATGAAAGAAAAAAATTTCCTAGGAATTGGAATCTGAGGCAAACAGGAATTTATTCGGAGAAACCAGGTTGGTTTTTACAGCATAGATCACAATTCCTGCCGTGTTTTTCACACCCAGTTTTGCCATGATATTCTTGCGGTGCGTATTGATAGTGTGATTGCTCAGGCAAAGCGAATCGGCGATCATGACATTGGTAAGACCTTCTGCAATCATGGTGATGATCTCCGTTTCTCGTTCACTCAAAGTAATGGGTTCACAGCTGAATGAATCGAAATCGATATCATTTACATCAATGGATGCGTCGCGGATTGTTTCCAGGATCTGTCCGCAGAAGAATTTATTCCCTCTCCAGGTCTCACGGATCGAATCGATGATTTCCGAACTGTCACAGTCTTTTTTGATATAGCTTTTCACCCCGGAACGTAAAGCATTCACAAGGGTTTGCGCCGATTGTTCGGGAGTAATCGCTACCACGCTCAAATCCGGCTTTTTCTGCAGGATCTGCGGAATGACATCAATGGAAAAACCTTTGGAAGTGTAATCAACTAAAATAATGTTCGCATCAAAAGCTTTGTTCAGGGCAATCAGTTCTTCGTTGTTCCTTGCTTCCCCGACAATCTGGATGTTTCGCTCGGTAGACAACAGCGTACGCAGACCAATGCGTATAATTTCATTACTGTCGGCTAAAATGAGCTTCATTATTTAGATTAATTTTAAACAAGACAAAAGTAAGGAAAAAATGATACCATGGGAATTTTATCCGGATAAAACTTTCACATGATCTCAAGAAGTTTGATTAAACCGGAGTTCTTAGTGGAATTCATCTGAAAATGTATGAAAACTTTCTTGCAGGATCGGCAATTTATTAAAAGGTATTTTTTCAATCCGGAAGGTATCGGTGCCCATAATGACCTGGTTTTTTCTCCAGTCACAAATGATATTACGCTGGCTGGCCGTGTATTGATGGGAAACATGTGTATCTATCCTGTAATCTGTGAAAACATCATTTTTGGATTGTAGAATGAGATAATGCCGGCGGTGTATGAACAAATGTTTCACTTCCGGGCTTCCGTAAATCCGGTATGCTCCGTGATGTGCCAGCCTCGGGTACTTGTCATCATTCAGGTTTCCGCTTACCAACGAAGGGAAAATACTTTCGGCAATGATTAGTCCTGCAAAAATCAACCGGATGATTCGATGTCTAAGAGTGTTGTTATAACGGATTCTTTCAGCTCCGAGCCCAAATAAACCGCTCCAATTTTGCGTGAAACACAAACTGTAAACAATGCTGAACAGAAGCAGCGATCCTGACAACAACTTCACCGAGATGTCGAAGGAAAAATTGATCAGCACAACCTGCCCGAAGATAACAACAGCAAGCAGTGATGCCAGGAATTGTGTCCGTTTGAATAACAGGAGCAACGCGGCAATTACTTCAATAATTCCTAAAGAAACGGTGTAAGAGTAGGAGCTTCCGACCAGTGACCAGTAGGCGATGTCTTTAGACAGTTTTCCAAAAGGAGTGAATAAGGTATTGGGTTCCGGCATGTAAAACTGTACTTTAATGATTTTGTCCCAGCCGTATTTGAACAGGAAGAAAAACAGGATAGCAGCAAGAACTGTTTTCAAAAGTTCCGTTGGGTGTAATTTCCACTTCGAACAGATCCAATGAACGATCGGAGAAGAAAAAACTCCCAGCAGTAAGCTCAGTGCAATCAATACGTATGTTCCATACGTATCTGTCTCAAAAATTAGTTCGGAATCCATTCTCTTCAACAAACCAATGAAAGGTTTTTGAACGGCCTTAAAGATCCAATCGAAAAGCGAATAATCGAAAGGAAGGAGGAGTGTCCACCAAACAGCAATTCCTATAAAACTGATTTTCAGGTGTTCTTTCATGAAGCGATTTGAGGTGAAAACAGCCGGTTAAGCAAACGCAGCATCAACAACCCGCCTCCGGTTATCCCGAAAAGGAACAGGAGATAAGATTTTTTCTTCTTTTTGGGATTTGGTTCCTGTACAGGTTTGTATTCAGATTCTTGCGGGTTAAATTCCGTGTTTTTTAGTATCTGTTTTAATTGCAGGCTAGGAGCTTTGACCCGTCCGGTATCTGCGGTATTCTTCAGGTTGATGTATTCGACATGTTTATAATATTCCTGTTGATAGATAGAGTCGACATCTTCACGGTAAGTACTGATCTTTCTGTGTTTACGAATAGTGTCGTGGTAAGTCATTCCCGAAAATGAATGATAAACCTCAATATAAGTGGAATCATTCAATCGAACGATTTGAATCAATTGCGGACCGGGTTCTCCGAAATTAGTGTTCGGGTCAATAAAGAAATCAATAGCTCTTCCCGAATGACTTTTATGAGCAATAATGGCTGTTTGAGCTTGAGAAAGGGAAGCTGTTAAGCAAACACAAATGATAAATAGTGCTTTCATACATGAAGCAATAGATTGTTTTGATTTTGATTGACTGAATAATTTCATCAACAGCATTCCGCCGCCTGTAATTCCGAAGAGGAACAATAAGTAAGATTTCTTTTTCTTTTTGGAAGGAGTGGGGGCAGTCAACGGATTTGCTTGTTCCATAGGATTTGCTTCGATATTTTTGCTGTTTTCTAATTTCACCCCTTTCTCAGGAATTTTTGATTTTGCCGATTTGGGAGAATGTTTAAAGTTGACATATTCGACGTTGCGCAGATATGGCACTCCTGTTTTTATAGAATCAATATTCAGGTTATAGTTGATACGTGAATGAATGGTATCAGCTTCGAATTCATGGCCGAATCGGGTATAGACGTTTAAAGCAGTGGAATCGTTCACGTAGACAATCTGGATCATTTTCCTACTGGGAATTCCGAAATTTCCAAAAGCTTCGTTGGAAAAATCAGCTGCAGTTCCTGAATGACTTTTATGAGCAATTAAAGGTGTTTGGGAAGTTGCCAAGAATGTAAATCCGGCAAAAAAGATTGTAAGAATTCGATGCATGTTGTTGTTTGGAAAGGAATACAACCGGGGATTGAATAGGTTCAAATGTGGCTTCGACTCCGCTCAGCCACCTTCCCAATAAACATCAAAAAGAAGGTTTCGGTGACTGAGCGGAGTCGAAGTCCCGAAACAAAAAACTCCCGGTTGCCGCCGGGAGTTCTGTCGTATTCCTACAACAACTTGTCCCGATTCTTCGGGATTGTTTTGTGTATATTTCCCTTTACACGCATACGAAATGCACGTTTTTCAAAAAGTAACAACTTGAGTGATAATTACGAATTACGAGGGCCGAATTACGAATGATAAGATTTTTCATAGGGTGATTAATCAGCCTTCTGAATAGCATTAAAAACAATTCGAAACTTGGAATCAGGAATTCGTAATTAATTAGTCTTCTGCTTCAATTTCCCGAATGATCAGCTTATCAATCCGTGCCCCATCCATGTCAACTACTTCGATCTCAAAATTCAGCCAATGGAATTTCTGCCCTGTAGTCGGGAAACTTCTCAACTCATTCAATACCAATCCTCCGATAGTAGTGAAATTCAACTCCGAAGAATTGTCTTCCAATCCAAACTGGCGGAAAAATTCGGCAATGGGATACTGACCGTCGATTAACCAGGATCCGTCTTCACGTTGGATAAATTCGAATTCCTCCGAATAAAATTCATGAAAATCACCCACCAGTGCCTGAAGAAGGTCATTTAGTGTGACAATTCCCTGAACCTGCCCGAATTCGTCGGTAATGATCCCGTAATGAGTTCGTGTTTCTTTGAAATGCACCAATGCTTCATATGCCGAAATATTCTCCAGTAAGAATTGCGGTTTCAGCATCAAGCTCTTCAGACTGAAATCCTGGTTGTTAATTGTGCGGAACAAGTCCTTCAGCAAAACAACTCCCAGTACATGTTCGCGTTCATCATCAAAAATCGGGTATACCGAGTGCATTTCTTTTTCGACCTGTTCGCGTACTTCATCTTTCGTATCGTTAATATCGATAAAGATCACATCGTTTCGATGGGTCATCAAAGAACTGACATTGCGGTCTCCAAGGTGGAAAACACGCTCCACAATATCCTGTTCGATTTCCTGGACTTCACCACCTTCGGTACCTTCCTGGATGATTGCCTTAATTTCTTCTTCCGTTACTTTTCCATCGGAAGACTGCTTAACACGAAGGATTTTAAGCAATAGATCGGAAGTTACCGTCAATAACCAAACAAACGGCGCGGTGATTTTCGAAATGATCAGCATCGGCCGGGCCATCGTTTTGGCAATTGCCTCCGGGTTTGTCAAACCGATTCGTTTAGGAACCAATTCGCCCAGTACAAGCGAGAAAAAAGTAATGATAACTACAACTGAAGTTACAGCCAGGAAATGTGCATACGGTTTGAGGGCTGCAAATTTCATATAAAAGCCCTGAATATCCGAGGTCATTTTTTCTCCCGAGAAAATACCGGTTAAAATCCCGATCAGGGTAATACCAATTTGTACCGTCGAAAGAAACTTATTCGGCGAATTCATGGTTTCGAGAACCAGTTTAGCACTTTTGTCACCTCTTTTCGCGGCTACATCCAATTTGGATTTCCTGGCAGAGACCGTAGCGATCTCAGCCATTGAGAAAACCCCGTTCAGGATAATTAAAAAGAGGATTATGAGTAATTCCATTTACCTGATTGTTCCTGGATAAATTTCCAAAGCTTTTTCCAAACAAACAACTGCTTTTTTCAATGAATCCTGATTCAATACATAAGCAATACGTGCTTCCTGCAATCCTGCTCCCGGTGTCGAGTAGAATCCGTTTGCCGGTGCCATCATTACTGTCTGACCTTCGTATTCAAATTCTTCCAAAAGCCACTGACAGAATTTTTCTGCATTGTCGACCGGGAATTTAGCCACGCAGTAGAATGCTCCGCTTGGTTTCGGGCAAAATACACCCGGGATGCTGTTCAATCCGTCAACCATGATATTTCTGCGCTGTACGTACTCGGAAACAACGTCATCGAAATAAGATTGAGGAGTATTTAAAGCTGCTTCGGAAGCAACCTGGTCAACAGTCGGTGGAGAAAGTCTTGCCTGACCGAATTTCAACGCAGCATCCATTACTTCCTTATTCTTAGAAACCATTGCCCCGATACGAGCTCCACACATGGAGTAACGCTTGGAAACGGAGTCGATCATAATCACGTTGTTTTCAATTCCCTCCAAATTCAGAACAGAAAAAGGCTGTGCCCCGTCGTAACAGAACTCGCGGTAAACTTCATCTGCAAATAAGAACAGGTCATGTTTCTTAACGATATCGCGCAATTGTTCCAGTTCTTCTTTGCTGTACAAATAACCGGTTGGATTTCCCGGATTACAGATAACAATTGCTTTTGTTTTTGCAGTGATCTTTGCTTCGATCTCAGAAACCGGAGGCAGGGCAAACCCTGTTTCGATAGTAGATGCAACCGGAACAACTGTTAAACCTGCGGTAACGGCAAAACCATTGTAGTTTGCATAAAACGGTTCGGGAATGATTACTTCATCTCCCGGGTTACAAGTTGTCATGAACCCGAAAATCAATGCTTCGGATCCACCGGTTGTAATAATGATGTCCTCCGTATTTACGGGAAGGCCACCTTTTCTATACGTTTCAGCCAATTTGGTTCTGTAAGATTCAAACCCTGCAGAGTGGCTGTATTCAATAACTTTATGGTCAAAATTGCGAATAGCATCTAAAGCTACCTGGGGAGTTTCGATATCCGGCTGACCGATATTTAAATGATAAACAGTTTTACCGGCTTTTTTAGCTTTTTCGGCATATGGAACCAATTTACGAATCGGCGATGCTGGCATGTCAATGGCTTTTTGGGCAATTTTTGGCATTTCTTTTCTTTATTTTGAAGAGAACAAAAGTACAGTAAATGTTGAGATATCAGCAAAAAAAGCTGATTTTTACATCCATGAAAGCAATCCGATTTTTATTTCTTGGCGCATTCCTGGCAGTTGGCTGTGCGGAATCAGTTGAAACCAAATCTAAAATAAAAGAAGAGGAGGTAAAAATGCAAGGTGATTTGGTGCCTCTGGAAAAATCGGAAGATCCGGGACCGGGAATGAGTATTCTGATTCACAAGGGAGATACACTGGTAAGTGTAGATCATTTCAACAAAAATATTTGGTGGGAATTGAAATACGCAACCGAAGATAATTTCATGCACCGCATTTTGTACGATACTTTGAAAAAGCCTTATGTTCAGATCGATATAGCGAGAAGACTGGCAAAGTCACAGGAATACCTCACTGGAAGGGATTCCGATTATCATTTGTTGGTTTATGATGCACTGCGCCCTTTGAGTGTTCAATGGGAAATGTGGAATGCGCTGGACACTATTCCGGCTTTTGAAAGGGGGAAATTTGTAAGCAACCCAAGGAACGGGAGTGTCCATAATTATGGTGCAGCAGTAGATTTGACGATCTGCAATTCCAAAAGAAAGCCTTTGGATATGGGGGCAGGCTACGACGATATCCGAAAAATTGCTTATCCTTCTCTGGAATCCGAATTCCTTGCAAGCGGAGAAATTACACAGCATCAGATTGATAACCGGAAATTATTGAGACGAGCCTTAAAAAGCCAGGGATTCTCAAATATCCCAACGGAATGGTGGCATTTCAATGCTTTTCCGCGTCCGGTAGTTAAAGGAAAATATCAATTAGTGACGAGCGAATTAGAGAAATAAATCTTTTTATTCTATAGACTATGTAGGATATTAAAATCTCTTTTAGATTTGCATCATGAAAATGATCGCACTGGGATTTTTATCCATTCATTCCCTTTTCTGTTTCGATCAGAGTTCCAATACAAGTAATGCCTGGCTGTTAGCTCAGTTGAAGGTGGATTACAAAAGGCAAACTCATGTTTTGGAGCTTGGTCACAGACGTCATGAAAATTTTTTAAATCATCACCGTCAAAGTTTATTCAGGTATACTTTCAGTTACCAGGCAAATTCAAAAAGAACGGGTTTTGGTGGCGGTATTGCAGGATTTATTCATGAAAGGAATGAAGGAAGAACTATAGAAACGGAAATAAGGCCTTTTTTACAAGTCTCACAATTCTTTCTGAAGAAAGCCATTCAATTTCAACTTCGGTTTCGGAATGAATTTCGGTTTTTTGACGGGTTGACCAAGGATCAGTACCGGTTGCGGTTTCAGATGCTGTTTTCATATCCGTTGCATTCAGATTTCAAGACCCGGTTGCTTTGTTTTAACGAATGGTTCTATGTCTGCGGAAATAAGAAACCATGGGAGTGGAGAGGCGGTGTTTCCATCCAGCAGCCGCTATTTAAGCATTGGAAATTGGGAATTGGATATATCTGCCAAAACAATGAAAATAGTGCGATCCGGAATGTTCATGTTATTCAGGTTTCCGGGAGTTATAAACTCCTATTAAATTAGTAGTATATTTGTTTTATGATACCAAAAAGATCTAAGTATGCCATTCAGGCGTTGAAATGTTTGGCGAAAGTTTATCGCGATAAAAAGCATTTGTCTATTGCCACAATCGCAGAACAAGAGAATATTCCCCGGAAATTCCTGGAAGCAATTTTACTGCAGCTTCGCAATGGTGGAATGGTTGGCAGTAAAATGGGGGTAAACGGCGGTTATTTCCTGGTGAAACACCCGGATGAGATTGTCTTAAGCAACATTATCCGTGCTACCGGCGGACCAATTGCTTTATTGCCTTGTGTAAGTCTGAATTTCTACGAAGAATGTGCCGAATGTCCACATGAAGAGCTTTGTGGATTACACGATGTCATGCTTGA
>DJFP01000306.1:18012-25704 GCA_002432565.1 Flavobacteriales bacterium UBA5869 | reverse complement strand
AATATCCTACTTATCCGATAGGAGTAATGGAAAATAAATCCGCTTTTGCTTGCACCTTTCGGAAACAGCCTTTTACTTTGCACCAGAGAAAGTAAAACTTTCGATAACAGATTCGCGGAAGCGAATCGAAAAAATAAAGAAAACGATATGATCAAGAGAAACTTCATGCGTAACATGTACATGCAGCTGTGTTGTATGTCCCGTTTGGGACAGCGGAAGGTATAACTATAAACGAACAATTGAGTTACAACCCTTCTCCGCATTCGACAGAGAAGGGTTTTTTGTTGCAATCAGAATTCCCCGACGATGAATGTCGGGATTATATAAAAAAAATGAAAAAAGTATATATCAATGAATACGGTCCGAGAGTTTCAGCTGCTGTCTACGGCTTTTGGCGCTGGACCGAAGAAGATTTGCTGGATACGCGAAAATTTGAAGATGTCGTATTGTTTACAAGAGAATTGGGAATCGATACCTATGATTTGAGTCCGGAACACGGAGCCAGTCAGTTGGAAACCCAATTCGGAAAGCTGATCGAATCGAAAGCAATTAATCAGTCAGAGCTGGTGCTGTCGAAAAAGGTTGGTTTGCGGGAGTATGCCGGTTCTCATGGAAGTGGTGTTTATTACGACTTAAGTCCGCAATACATCACCAAAGATGTCGAGCAGTCGTTAACACGCTTAAAAAGAGAAAAGATCGACATTATAATCCTGCAGGGGTTTGACTTCCTGTCGAATTTTGAAGAAACTGCATCGGCTTTGTTAAAACTCCAGCGGAGTGGAAAGATTTCCTACATCGGAGTGTCAAATTTTAATGTATTCCAACAACGCTTGCTTTCTTCTTCGCTTTCACAGCCAATCATTACCAATCACTTGGAATTGAATTTATTGCAGACGGAAGCATTGCATGACGGGCGATTCGACTTTATCCGTGAACAGCACAGCCGGGCAATGGCATTTTCACCTTTGGCCGACGGACGCATTTTGCTTGGAGAAGATGCACAGGCGGTAAAATTGCGCCTTGCTTTGATTGAAATCGGGAAGAAATACGAAGCAAATGTGGAGCAGGTTGCCGTTGCATGGCTGCATAAACTGGGAGCACTTCCTATTATCGGGAGCAAGGAAAAACGCCGGATCCAAAATGCAGCAACAGCACATTCTTTTGAACTTTCGCGCGAAGAATGGTATTACCTCTACAATGCAACCAAATAGTCATGGAAAGTTTCAGAACAGCATACGAACACCAGGTAGCGGCGAAAAAGCTGCGTGTTGAAAAGGACATCCTGGAACTGGGCGACAAAATCGCAGCGTTCAAAGATGGAAAGATCCCCGACGATAAATTCCGCTCATTGCGTCTGGCCAGAGGTGTTTACGGACAGCGTCAGCTAGGGGTGCAGATGATCCGTATCAAATTGCCTTATGGAAAAGTGACTTCCGGTCAGCTGCGCAGAATAGCTCAGGTGAGTGACGAATACAGCACCGGACGACTGCATATTACAACCCGGCAGGACATACAAATTCATCACGTTTCCCTGGACCGCACTCCGGAGTTGTGGGCCGATCTGGAAAAAGATGATGTAACACTTCGTGAAGCCTGCGGGAATACCGTTAGAAACGTCACGGCAAGTGATAATGCGGGTATTAATCCGGATGAGTTATTTGATGTAACACCTTATGCAGAACAGGTTTTCCGGTATTTTCTCAGAAAGCCTTTCGGACAGGAATTGGGACGGAAAATCAAAATCGCTTTCAGTTCGGACGACACCGATGATGCTTTTACTTTTATCCACGATTTTGGATTTATTCCGCGAATTGAACGGGGGATAAGAGGATTTAAAGTACTGGTCGGCGGTGGGCTGGGAGCACAGCCTTTCCTTGCTCACACAGCTTATGAGTTCCTGCCGGCAACAGAAATCATTCCGTTCATTGAAGCTTCCATCCGTATATTCGACAGATACGGTGAACGAAACAGCCGGAATAAAGCCCGTATGAAATACCTGATCTCAAAAATCGGATTGGATGCATTTTTAGAGTTAGTGAATTCTGAAAAAACTGCTGTTCAATTTGATTCGGAAAAGGATGATTTGATAGAGGTAAGTCAATTTGATTTCCAGGAATTTGATTCCATTGATTTCAATGAATTATTTAAAGGTGATCAGGTTTACGATCAATGGGTAAGAACGAATGTGTTCCCTCAAAAACAACCCGGATACTTAGCTGTTTACGTAAAAGTTCCGCTGGGAGATTTTTACACGGACCAGGCACGTTCATTGGCTTATTTGTTAGATGATCTGAAGCTCCCCGAATTGCGCTTTACCATCAATCAAAATATACAATTACGGGGAGTGCGGCCGGAACAACTGGAAACCATTTATTCGCAGCTTTCGGTATTGAATTTAATTGAACCGGGTTACGGCGGATTGACAGACATTACAGCTTGTCCGGGTACAGATACCTGTAACCTGGGAATCTCCAACAGCACCAATGTGGCTTTGGAACTGGAATCGTTTATCCGTGGCAACTATCCGAAATTGATAGAAGAAACAGGGATTTCGATTAAAATCAGCGGCTGCATGAATTCTTGCGGACAGCACGGTTTGGCGCATATCGGGTTTCATGGAAGTTCGATCAAAACAAAGGAAGGAACGCTGCCGGCCTTACAGGTTTTGCTTGGAGGGGGAAAAACAGGTGCGGGAACAGGAAGGATTGCTGAAAAAGTGATCAAGGTTCCAAGCAGACGTATTTTGAAAGTAGTACAGCTGATACTGGATGATTTCCTGGAGTTCCATGAGAATGAAGAAACATTCAATGATTATTTCGATCGCAGGCAAAATCCGTACTTCTATCATTTATTGAAACCCTTAGCCGATTTGGAAAACGTTGCTCCGGAAGAATACCTGGACTGGGGACAAACAGAACGTTTTTCAACAGCGATCGGAGTAGGAGAATGTGCCGGTGTGATCATCGACCTGGTGGCAACACTTTTTTCAGATGCCGAAGAAAAATGGGAGGCTTCAAAAGAAGCTTTTACCGAATCGCGATTTGCGGATGCCCTTTATTACGCTTATGCAGCCGGAATCCATGCGGCAAAGGCCCGATTGATAGAGAACGGAATCCGTTGCAATACCCAGCAGGGAATCCTCACTGATTTTGATACACATCTGGGAGCAGCATTTGGATTTTCCGAAACAAACCTATTCAGTGAATTGATCCTGAAAATAAATAAAGTGAAGGCCTCTGAGAAGTTTGCAGCTGAATATCTGAATGAGGTATCTGAAGTGCTAACGAAATTGAAGAAGAGATCCGTCAGCTGATGGATTAGTGCAGTTCAGCAAAGAGAATTAATGACAAGAAAATGAAACAAATCAAACCAATTCCGCGAATCTCCCTGGTCGGGGCAGGCCCGGGAGATGTCGAACTGATCTCTGTGAAAGGGCTCAACCGATTGAAAAAGGCCGACGTGGTACTTTACGACGCTTTAGTGAATGAAGAATTATTGACTTATGCACCAACAGCAAAAAAGATCTTTGTCGGAAAAAGAAAAGGATATAAGGCATACGAACAGGAGCAGATTAACCAGTTATTGGTCGACACGGCAAATGAATTCGGTCATGTAGTGCGTTTGAAAGGAGGAGATTCATTTGTGTTCGGCAGGGGGATGGAGGAAATCCAATTTGCGCAGCAGCATGCTATCACTACGGAGGTGATTCCCGGAATTTCCAGTTCGATCTCTGTTCCTGCATTGGCAAATATTCCTGTAACTCACCGTGGATTGAGTAATTCATTCGTGGTTTTGTCGGCTACCCTGGCAGATGGATCATTGAACCCTGAATTGCAGAAAGTGATATCGTTCAATGCAACAATCGTTATTTTGATGGGATTGAGCCACATGGAACAAATTGCAGAAATCTTCCTGGAAAATTTGAAACCGGATATTCCTGTGGCTGTCATTTGCAACGGTTCTTTACCCGAACAGGAAATTATTACAGGAACTATCCGAACAATCTCTCAGCAATATCAAAAATCGGGGGTGCAGGGCCCAGGTGTTATTGTAATTGGCGAGGTAGTTGGTTTTGCCAAAGAATTCAATAAGCAGTTTACGGATTCAATCTGTCTTTCATGAGGGAAGCGCATACAAATGAATTATTCCCGATTTTCCTGAAAACGCATGAATTGCAGGTATTATTGGTTGGCGGCGGAGCAGTAGGGCTGGAAAAGTTAAGAGCCTTACTGCTGAATTCGCCTGAAACCAACATAACAGTTGTGGCACGTGAGTATTCCGATGATTTTATAGATTTTGCGGAACGGCATGAAAGCGTTTACCTGGAAGTACGTGATTTCGAAGAAACAGATATAATCGGAAAACAACTGATCATTACTGCATTGAATGATCCGGAGTTTTCGGAATACATTATGAACCTGGCAAACGATGCCGGAATTTTATACAATGCAGCGGACAAACCCGAATTGTGTACTTTTTACCTGGGATCGGTCGTGAAGAAAGGTCATCTGAAGATTGGGATCTCAACAAATGGTAAGTCGCCTACTTTGGCTAAGCGGTTGAAAGAAATCCTGGACGAGAACCTTCCGGATGAATTAAACGATTCAGCAGTTAAGCTAAATGAATTCCGGAACTTTTTAAGAGGAGATTTTGCCCGGAAAGTAAAAAAAATGAACAAGGCTACCGCTCAGCTGGTCGTTAAAGCAGAAAGACCCTGGTATTTCTTTTCTCCCCTGAAATTGAGTGCCTATTTGTTCGGGACCCTGGCAGTGCTGCTTACCGGGCATTTGATTTTCACCTTGATTCCATTGGAAAGTATTTGGAATTCAGCAACAGGTATGATTGATTCCCTGACTATTGATTTTGCCTACTTTATGCTTGCCGGATTTATTGCACAAATGATAGATGGTGCTTTGGGAATGGCCTACGGCGTAAGTGCAACGACTTTCCTGCTCTCGTATGGTATTTCACCGGCGGTTTCAAGCATGTCGGTTCATGCTTCGGAGATTTTTACCNNCTCTTTAAGTCGATTTTACTTCCGGGAGTCTTGGGAGCGATTATCGGAGCTTATTTGTTGTCCGAATTTGAAGCGTTCAATTACGTCATCAAACCGGTTGTAAGCTTTTATACTCTGTTTTTGGGCGCGTTGATTATTTACAAAGTCATCCGCAGGAAACAAGCTCGAAAAAAAGTAACGAAAGCAGGATGGCTGGGATTTTTAGGAGGCTTTTTGGATTCCATAGGCGGTGGAGGCTGGGGACCTGTTGTTTCATCAACGCTGATTGCCCGGGGAAAACATCCCCGAATGATTGTCGGTTCAGTGAACCTTGCCGAATTCTTTGTTTCGCTGGCCAGTTCCTTCACTTTTTTCACTTTGATAGGAACAACCGATGTGTGGCAGCCGATTTTGGGGTTGATTTTAGGGGGAGTTTGCGCCGCGCCGATTGCAGCTTACCTGGCTTCCAAATTAAATATCAAAGCAATGATGTTATTCGTTGGGATCGTGGTTGTAATTGTCAGTTTACGCAATTTTTTAACGGTATTATTTTAAGACACAATGATTGAGAAAATAAAAGAAATAACCCATACTTCTTTGGAGGAATATCTGGCTAAGCTGGCTTCTTTGGATGGAGTGAGAATCGCTTTGTCATCCAGTTTTAGCTGGGAAGATCAGGTACTGACGCATGCCATTTATTCGCAGGAGCTTCCGGTACGTGTTTTTACGCTGGATACAGGCCGGTTATTCCCGGAGACATACAGCGTTATTGAAGCTACACGGCAGAGATATGGCAAAAATCCGGAGGTCTATTTCCCGGAATACCAGTCAGTGGAAAAATTGGTCACCCAAAAAGGTCCGATCAGTTTCTATGAATCACTTGAGAACCGCAAGGAATGTTGTTTTATCCGAAAAGTAGAGCCTTTGAACCGGGCATTGCAAAATGTGGATGTTTGGATTACAGGGCTTCGGGCGGATCATTCGGAAAACCGTGCAGGACTGGAATTGGTGGAATGGGATGAGCAGCGGGGAATTGTGAAAGTAAATCCGCTGGCAAATTGGAGCCTGGAAGAAGTGAAGGCATATATCAAACAGCATAACGTTCCTTACAATGTACTGCAGGACCGCGGGTTTGTGAGTTTGGGATGCCAGCCTTGTACGCGGGCAATTCGCGAAGGAGAATCTTTCCGGGCCGGAAGATGGTGGTGGGAAGATAACTCGAAGAAAGAGTGTGGATTACATAGTTAATTATCAGTTTTCAATTATCAATACCGTAAGTCTTGATAATTGAAAAATTGATCATTTATAATTAGAAAGATGGATTATTTAGACGAATTAGAGGCGGAAGCCATTTACATCCTGAGAGAGGTAGCAGGTCAGTTTGACCGTCCGGCCTTGTTGTTCTCAGGCGGAAAAGACAGTATTTGTTTGGTGCACTTGGCCTTGAAAGCCTTTAGACCCGGAAAGTTCCCGTTTCCGCTGGTCCATGTCGATACCGGGCATAATTTCCCGGAAGCGCTTGCTTTTAGAGATGCATTGGCGGCAGAATTGGGTGAGCGGTTAATTGTTCGGAATGTTGGAGATACGATTGTGAAGCAGAAACTGCAGGATGCAAAAGGGAAATTTCCAAGTAGAAATGCCTTACAAACTTACACTTTGCTGGAAGTGATCGAAGAATTTGAGTTTGATGCCTGTATTGGCGGAGCAAGAAGAGACGAAGAGAAAGCAAGAGCGAAGGAACGCGTTTTCTCGGTTCGGGATGAATTCGGTCAGTGGGACCCGAAGCTGCAACGTCCGGAATTGTGGAGCATTTACAACGGAAAGATCGATAAGGGTGAAAATGTACGCGTTTTTCCGATCAGTAACTGGACGGAGCTGGATGTTTGGAATTATATCAAGCGTGAAAACATTGCATTGCCGGAGATCTACTTTACACACGAGCGCGACTGTGTGCTAACGGAACACGGGCAGTTAATGGCTGACAATGAATTCCTGAACCTGGACGAAAACGATGAAATTGTTACCCGAAAAGTACGCTATAGAACGGTAGGCGACATGACATGCACAGCCGCAGTTGAAAGCGAAGCTTATACGGTAGAAGACATCATTGCGGAACTGAAAGAAGCAAAAATCTCTGAACGGGGCGCAACAAGAATGGACGACCGGGTCTCGGAAGCAGCGATGGAAGACCGGAAGAAAGGAGGGTATTTTTAAAATTATCAATTAGCAATTATCAATGGTTCAAGGTTTTTCTCTTGATAATTCAAGCATCGATAATTCATAATTCAAAAGAATGGATTTATTACGATTTTTTACAGCAGGAAATGTAGATGACGGCAAGAGTACCCTGATCGGGCGCTTGTTGTATGACAGCGAATCAATTTCTACAGATATTATTGAAACATTAACACGTCAGAGTAAAACGACCGGGGAGAATGCCGAAATTGATCTGGCTCTATTGACTGATGGTTTGCGCGCTGAACGCGAACAGGGAATCACGATCGATGTAGCTTATAAGTATTTTTCGACAGGTAAACGCAAGTTCATTATTGCAGATACTCCCGGACATGCTCAGTATACACGTAACATGTTCACCGGAGCTTCAACGGCACAGCTTGCAATCATTTTGGTAGACGCCAGGAACGGGATTACCGAGCAGACAAAGCGCCACAGTATTATTTCGGCCGTGCTTGGAA
>DJFP01000306.1:11127-17915 GCA_002432565.1 Flavobacteriales bacterium UBA5869 | reverse complement strand
GGAGAAAATGTAGTGCACAAAAGTACCCTGATGGATTGGTATCCGGGGCCATCCCTGCTTCACTATTTGGAGCATATCGAAATTGAAGTTCCCGAAAATTCGAATCAGGGGCGTTTCCAGGTGCAATACGTCATTCGTCCGCAGACAGAAGAACTGCATGATTACCGGGGATATGCGGGGAGTATCCTGAATGGAGAATTTCATGTCGGAGATGAGGTCACCGTTCTTCCATCCGGTTTGTCAAGTAGGATTTCCAGGATTGAAAGCAACCTGGAAGAAGTTATAAGTGCAGGTAAAAATCAGCCGGTAATCATTCATTTGGAAGATGGCCTGGACATCAGTCGCGGGAATACGATTGTTCCGACGAACGCTTTACCGCTTACTGAAAAATCACTGGAAGCAACCATTTGCTGGATGGATAACACACCATTCAATTCCGGACAGAAATTTATTCTGCAGCAAAACAGTTTCCGCACGAAGGCTGCAATCCGGGAAATCCATTCAAAGATTGATATTCACAGCTTTGGAGATTTGGAAAGCGACGGTATACTCCGCTTGAATGAATTGGCCAAAGTTTCTGTCAAAACAGCGGAAGCGGTAAGTTATGATCCGTTTAAGAAACTTGCAAAAACAGGAGCTTTCATCTTAATTAACGAGAATACCAATCAAACAGTGGCCGCGGGAGTCATATAGAAAGTTCAAAGTGTTCAAAAAAGATCAAAGATCAAAAATNNAACATTTGAATCTGCTCCGCCGCGGCGGACAGAAACATTTGAACATTTGAAACCAAATTATTAAATAAACAAATCATGATCGAAACAGATATCATTATCATTGGTGCAGGACCGGTTGGTCTATTTACAGTATTTGAAGCCGGATTACTAAAATTGCGCTGTCATTTGATTGACTCGCTTCCACAGCCCGGCGGACAATGTTCGGAGATCTATCCTAAAAAGCCGATCTATGATATTCCGGGATTTCCGTCCGTGTTGGCAGGTGATCTGATCACCAACCTGATGGAGCAAATTGCACCGTTCAAACCCGGATTTACCTTAGGAGAAGCCGCTTCAACCATTGATAAGCAGGAAGACAATTCATTTATTGTGACAACCGTAAAAGGAACGCAGCACAAAGCTCCGGTTGTCATGATTGCCGGTGGACTGGGAGTTTTTGAACCCCGAAAACCGCCTATTGACAGCATTGGGCTTTTTGAAGAAAAAGGAGTGGATTACATCATTAAAGATCCGGAAGTTTTCCGCAACAAAAAGTGTGTCATTGCCGGAGGCGGCGATTCGGCATTGGATTGGTCGATTTACCTGGCTGAGAATAACATTGCTTCGGAAGTGACACTGGTGCACAGGAGTGCTTCTTTCCGTGGACACCTGGATTCGGTGCAAAAAGTGATTGATATGGCTGGTTCCGGGAAAATATCTCTAATTACCGAGGCAGAAGTAACGGATTTAAAGGGCGGAAGTTCTTTGGAAGAAGTTATCATCAGTCATTCAAAAAATGGAGAGATCGTAACAAAAGCAGACCATTTTATTCCGTTATTCGGCTTGAAACCTTCCCTGGGGCCAATAGCGGATTGGGGACTGGAAATAGAGAAGAACGCTATTAAGGTGGATACACTCGATTATTCTACGAACATTCCGGGAATTTATGCGATCGGGGATGTGAATACCTATGAAAATAAATTGAAGCTTATTCTGTGTGGTTTCCATGAAGGAACTTTAGCTGTTCAGTCGGCTTTTGCACGTATTCATCCGGATAAGAAGAATATTTTGAAGTATACGACGGTAAATGGGGTGAATGGGTTTTAGGTTGGTAGCCCACGAATTTCGCAGATTAAACAGATTTATTTCTAACTAGCTGCGCCTTCGACACAGCTCTTTACGTTTACCACAAAGAGTGAGTAAGAACTACACCTTCGGTCAAGCACCTTTATTTCTCGTAGATTATTGATATAAATCAAAAAGTCCTGATCGGCTAGTGCAGATCAGGACTTCAAATGATAGAATTCGTTCTTAGTGTGAGTGTCCTTCATGGCTGTGACCATCACCTTCTTTGTGCTCATGGTCATGACCTTCCGTTGCAGAACAAAGTCCTACGATTTGATGAAATACATCGTGAAGACCGGAAAGTGATTTCGTGATCTTTTTATCACTAGCACCGTTTTTGATATCAGCCTCCAATTTCTGGCTGTCAGTAACCAATTGATCAATAGCTTTCTTTACTTTTTCATTATTGAAATCAGCCGGAAATGCAGACGCCTGAAGCGTTTTTGCTTTTTGTACCATTTCACCGATACGCGTTTTAATCGGCTCCAGGTTTCCTTCTTCACTTGGATGGAATGTTTGAGCCATTACTTTGTGGAACTCTTTCAATTCAGCCCAGTCCTGTAATTTGCTCTGCGCAGAAGCCTGATTTGCCAATGCGGCAATCCCGAAACCTACTAATAGTAATAAAGCGATCTTTTTCATTATAATAATTTTAGTCCTGTAAAATTAGGGATGATTTTGATACTTCATTTACAAATAACAATAAATTAAAACTTTGGCCGACAGAATAAAATGATTCTAAATAAAACGAATTAAAAAAGTCGCTGTCAATGGGATAGCGACTTTAGATCTTAGAAAAGAATATTTATCAACGTTTGATCAAGCGGCTGAACTTTTCTCCACTTGTTTTCGAAACAACCTGCAGGATGTAAGTTCCTTGTGCCTGGTTTTTCAAATCAAGAGTTGTTACTCCGTTAAATTCTTTGGAAGTAATCTCGCTTCCTTTTGCATCCATTAATACCAAACTGTAATCTCCGGATGTTGCCATTTCGATAGTAATTGGTCCGTTGGAAGGATTCGGGTAAACCGAAATACGTGATTTATCGGTATTTTCTTCAATTCCTAAAGTGAAGTTAAGATCTTTCACAATCCCGGCTGATTTGTTGCAAATCCAGTTGTTGGGATCAATCTTCGTAATGTTTACGTAATTGGGAGCATTTGGAATGATGAATTGGTTTTGGCTGCCTGTAATCTGAAAACGGATGATCGTATCAGCCAAAGAGCCGCTTCTGTCGAAACGCAGTTCCAGGTCATTCGTAAACAAAGGAGTTACCAAAGGCTTCGAGGTTGTTTGATTGATTTCCAACAAGAGATCATTTCCGGTTCCCACATTGTTCCAGCGAACGGAATAAGTCGGGTATCCTTCACCGAAATACCATTCTTCCAGGAAATTCGTTAAATCCAGGCCGCTTTCGTTTTCGAACACGTCTACCACCTCAATACCTGAAGCAACAGAATCTGCATATAACGCCTGGTATGCTTTTAAAGCATCGTAGAAAACCGAATCATTGTTTACCAGGAAACGAAGTGTATGCACAATAGCCGCTCCTTTGTTGTAAACCAGTCTGCCGGAAAAAATAGCACCTTCACTCAGGGAATCTTCTACCCAGACAGATCCGCCCGACTGCGACATAATATCATCGTGTCTGTCAAGCATATCCTGTAATTCATCTCCGGGATACAGATTTTCCAACATGATGTATTCCGCATAGGAAGCAAAACCTTCGTTTACCCAGATATCGGCCCAGGAAGAGCAGGTTGCATGATCTCCGAACCATTGGTGTGCCAACTCGTGGCAGGTCAGAGTGGGATTAAAGAATCCTTGTGTAGTCATTGTTTGGTGTTCCATTCCACCGGAAATAGGTGCCATGCAGTGACCGTATTTTTCATCTGCATACGGGTATGGTCCGAACAAATCAGCAAACAATTCCATAAAGTCTACGGTTTCATCAATATCGTCCTGGAAATTAGGAAGGGTAGCCGGGTTGTCGTAAATGAAATTTTGGATCAAAACCGGGCCCGAACCTGCCGGATTCGCTGTTACGTTGTATTCGACATACCTGGCAACAGCTACCGAGATCAGGTAGTAATCGATCGGATGCCTGTGTTTCCATTCGAAGCGGTGAGTACCGTTACCCAAATCAACTACTTGTTCCAAAAGACCGTTTGATCCTGCCTTGCAATTCGAAGGAACAGTAATCCAAACCGAGCAGCTGTCTGCTTTGTCTTTCAGGGATTGTTTTACCGGGAACCATTCATAAGCTGCAAAAGGTTCTGACAACGACCAGGTAACCTGGTTTCCCCAGGAAGGAGAACTTTGATTGGTCATTCCGCCTCCGCCCAACGGATTGGTTGCCGCTGTAGGAGGTGTTCCGCTGTAATTTACATGAATCACAAAGTTTTCTCCCTGTAATTTGTTTACGGGAATT
This sequence comes from Flavobacteriales bacterium UBA5869, assembly GCA_002432565.1. Taxonomy (GTDB): domain Bacteria; phylum Bacteroidota; class Bacteroidia; order Flavobacteriales_D; family Crocinitomicaceae; genus Fluviicola. Next base: position 13,648 of record DJFP01000306.1, on the reverse strand, counting down.
TTTAATGCGCTGTTCTGGCGGGAATAAGTAACCGGGTTTCCGTCGACCTCAATAGAAGAGATCACAAACGATTGGAAGAACTCTACCCAAGCCGTATCGAGATCTTGACGCGCGACAGCATGGATTTCACCTGAACCTGACAAAGTAGTTGTTGTATTCGTCATGTTCAGGTCCAGGAAATAATAATGAACATCGTATAATTCCGTTTGAGCAATCTGAGCAACAGTAAATGTATTGCTCTTCAATTGGGAATTTGTATGTTTTTTTACGGAAGAACATGAACCTTTTGAGTCTTGCGCGTGGTAAAAAAACGGAAGGAAAAGGAGAGAAAGGAGAATTTTGTTTTTCATAGTTTAGTTTTATTGCATCCGAATTTAAGGAATACTTATCAAAATCGAGCGAAACTGTTAAAAAACAAGTAGCCAAATGCCTGATTCATTTAGTGTAAGGCGTAAATTATTCATTTTAGAAGGATGCGCTTGGAAATAATACCTAATTTCACTCTTAAACGGTTGTTATTCAAAATCATGGGTTTCAAACCAGGAAAGATATTTAGCGGCACTTTCAAATTCGGATTACTTGTGTTACTTGTTTTCCTGAATACTCCTGTTTCGTACGCTGATTCTATTTCGTATGAAGAGAATTCCGCGACCAAAATGCTGAACCGGGCAAAGGAAATGGAGGACTCGGATATCTATTCGAGTATCGAACTTTTGTCAAAGGCAAACAGATTAGAAGAAACGAAGCGGAAAAAATATTTAAAATACGAAATCCTGCATCGGCTGGGTGTTTATAATCTGCAGACAGGTAACCTGAAATCTGCAATAGATTTTGCATACCAGGCACTTTCTGTTGCCGAACAGATGAAAGACCACCAACGGATCGGGGAAGCGGAAAAAACAATCGGACAAATCTTCAAGAACCTCAAAGTATTCCTGAAAGCACGAAATCATTTCGAACGCGCTATGTCTGAATTCCGGACTGTCAAAAACATGAAGGAATATTTTACCTGTAAAAGTTACGTCGGGCATTGTTTAACCGATTATGGATATGAAACAAAGAATACGTGGTACCTGGACAGGGCAGAGCTGGTTTATAAATCCATTTTGTTCGAAGCGAATACCAAGAAGTTTGATCATTTTATTCTATCGTCCAATAACAACTTGTCTAATTTATACCTGATTTATTACCAGTTAAGGAAACAGCAGTTTGATTTAACGATCAGCCGCAAGTATGCAGCAAAATGCATTGAGGGTTCACTGGAGATGAAAGATACGGTTAGTTATGCCGTTGGTTATTCCAATTATGGTGAAGCTTATGGGCTGGAAGGTCAAATAGATAGCTTGAAAAAGTACCTGGACTTTGCAAGAACGATTTACGTGCGAAAAAAAATGCCGGAGTACATTTACAGTAACTGCAGGCTCTTAATAAAATCTTATTTGACACACCATAGACTCAATGAAGCCGAAAAGCTGTTGAAGGAATATAAAACCTATATTGACCAGTTCCAGTTCCTGGCCGAATACAAAAACTATTACGAATATTACTCGAAACTTGAAACCCTCAGAGGCAATTATAAAGCGGCTTATGAATACCGGATTAAATTCAATGAAAAAAGTGAGGAGTATAGTGACGAAGTCAATGCGAAGGAATTGGTGAGGCTTCAATTTCTCTATGATCTGAATAAAAAAAATGAAGAGATTGCGATCCTGAACAAGAACAAGCGGCTTCAGAATGAAAACAATGAGAACCAGGTCGTTATTTTAAACCTGTTAATCGGGAGTATTGCACTTTTGATCATTTTGCTGATATTTATCTACATTCGTTATAAAGACCGTGTTTCCTCGAATGAAGTAATTCTTTCCAAGAACAAGCAGTTGGAGCGTTTGTCGATTGTAGCCAGTAATACGAATAACGGAATTAAGATCACGAACCCTCAGGGGATCATTTCATGGGTAAACGAAGGATTTGTCCGGTTATATGGCTGGGACTCTGCAGATGAGTTCTTTGAGAAAAAAGGAAACAGTATTTATGATTTGAGTGGTTTGACTAGAGCTGAAATATCGGCTTTTATCGAACACGCTGTTGAGACAAAAGAATCAGTCGTTTTCCAGGCATTTAAAGAAATGAAGAACGGGGAGCAGAAATACATTCAGACCTCATTGACTCCGGTTTTTGATGAAAATGACGAACTGAAATTCCTGGTGTATGTAGACACGGATATTACGGACTTATTGGAAGCACGGGAATTGGCAATACGGGAGAAACGAAAAGCGGAAAATGCATTGAAAACCCAGGAACTATTCCTAGCGAATGTGAGCCATGAGATCCGCACTCCAATGAATGGAATTATCGGATTAACAAGACAGCTAAGTGATGAAAAACTTTCTAAGAGCCAGCAGGAAATTGTTAATACGCTTGGGATTTCTGCAAACGGACTGCTGCATGTTGTAAACGATTTGCTGGATGTTTCCAAAATCAGGGCTGGGAAAATGTCTTTTGAATATGTCCGTTTTTCTTT
>DJFP01000306.1:10396-11091 GCA_002432565.1 Flavobacteriales bacterium UBA5869 | reverse complement strand
CGTTTGAACCAGGTTTTGCTGAATATTGTGGGAAATTCGATCAAATTCACACTCCATGGAAGTATCACATTAAAAGTACATCCGGTTTATCAAAAAAATGGAATGGGTCGGATTCACTTTGAAATAAAAGACACTGGTATTGGCATCCCGATGCAAAAACAAGACTTTGTTTTCGAGAATTTCACCCAGCTGGAAGACCACCGTACAAGAACAACTTCAGGAACCGGTTTGGGCTTGGGAATTGCCAAGTCGTTGGTTGAAGCCATGGGAGGAGAGATCAATCTTATTAGTAAGGAAGGAAAGGGAACAACACTTTCTTTCGAGCTGGATTTTGAGCTGCATAACAAACATGTAGAAACCAAAAATGTCAGTAAGGAAGACATTGTACTGGTGAAAAACCTGGAAGGACTGCGTGTGCTTTTGGTAGAAGACAATACAATCAATCAGCGGGTTATTTTATATGACCTGAAAAAGTGGAATGTAGACGTAGAAGCAGTCAATAATGCCATTGATGCAATTACAGTGCTGAAAGACCGTCAGTTTGATGTGATCCTGATGGATTACTATATGCCTCGCATGGATGGAATGGAAGCAACCCGTTTTATTCGTTCCAAATTCCCTGAACCAACCTGTTCGGTTCCGATTATCGCAATTACCGCTTCGGCCATGGTTGGCGATCAAAATAAGTTCATCGA
>DJFP01000306.1:10173-10376 GCA_002432565.1 Flavobacteriales bacterium UBA5869 | reverse complement strand
TATCAGAACAATGTACTTTTCTCAGAAATTAAACATCCGGATAAGGAAGCAGAACCTTCTTTGATGGACCTTTCTATTTTGGAAGAACGGGCAGAGGGAAGTGAAGAGTATTTATTGGAAATGTACGGAGCGTATTTAGAAATGATGCCCCAGTATTCTATTGACCTGATTCATTTCTTTGAAGACGAGGATTGGGAAGAATT
>DJFP01000306.1:0-10101 GCA_002432565.1 Flavobacteriales bacterium UBA5869 | reverse complement strand
AATCGAAAGTTAGGAAAATTATCAATTATTAATTATCAGGAATGGATTCCCCTGGATAATTAAACCACTCATAATTGATAATTTCAAGTTAGTCCGTCTTCGTTCAGAATCTTGATAAAATGAAATCCCTTCGGCGAATATCCCTGGTTGTAATAAAACCGGTGAGCCTTGAAGTTATTGGTATATGCATCCAACACCATGATGTGGCAGTTTAAAGCAATTGCTTTTTCCTCGAGGTAATTTTGGATCAGTTTTCCGGCTCCTGTTCCTCTGGCTGATTGACACACAATGACATTGTCCAATTCCAGGTAAGGTCCGCACCATAACTTTGTTCCCAGCCAGTATCCGCTGATAGCAATGCACTCGTTATCATTAAAAACGCCAACCTGAGAATAATTATTCGGGATCATATTTTCCAGCATCGACCGGTAGTTTTCCAATTCCAGCTTCGGATATAATTCACGAAGAATGTCGAGATGAGGTAACATTTCTTCTAAAGTCTTTAATTCACGGACAATCATAGTCTCATTCATTTCAAATTCGTTTCAAACAAGTCCAAAATCCTTCTGTATTCATCAATCCATGCAGGAGTAAATGTAAACCCATGTGCCTCGGTAGGGAAAATACTCAGTTGAAAATTGGTTTTTCCCAATTCAATAAAGCGCTGGTTCAGCCGCACGATATCCTGGAACTGAACGTTGTCATCAACCATTCCATGAAGCATCAGTAAAGGCTTTTTCAGGTTCTCTGCAAAATAGATCGGACTGCTTCTTTTATAAGCCTTCGGATCGGTTGAAGGATAGTTCAGGATATTGCTGGTGTATTCGTGATTGTAATGTGCCCAATCTGTTACCGATCGCAAAGCCGCTCCGCAATTAAACGAATCCGGAGTTTTCAGAAGTGCCATTAAAGTGATGAACCCGCCATAACTTCCCCCGTAAATACCTACGCGGTTCGAATCGATGGAATGGTTTTTTACCAGGTAATTTTTTGCGTCCACGTAATCTTTCAGGTCGCGGTTTCCCATGTCGCGGTAAATATCTGTTCTCCAGTTTCTTCCGTATCCTTCACTGGCGCGATAATCCGGGTCAAGTACCGTGTATCCTTTGGATAGCAGTAATTGGTGGAACAACATTTCACGCTGATAATGGCTCCAGTAATAATGTGCATTTTGAAGATAGCCAGCTCCATGAACAAATAATACTGCTGCTCCGTTGGGTTTATCCGGGGTGTATTTTCGGGAGTAAATCTGTTTGCCGTCGGAGGATGGAATTTGAATAATTTCCGGGGTCTGAAGGGACAATTGATTGAATCCGGGAAGCGTACTTTTAGTAACGGGGACCAGTTTTTGTGCGGGCTTATTTGCAGCTATGCACAATTCCCACGGCTGCGTAGGTGTGGAATAGCGGATCGCCCATGTTTTTTCGTCGGGAGAAAGTGTCCATTCAATCCCGAAATATCCTTCGAAAAGTGCTGTGATTGCACCAGAAGCCAGATCCAGTTTGTAACCGTTCCGAACTCCCGGATGGATTTTGTTCCCGATAAAATAGATCGTTTTTTTGTCGTTGGATAGGAAAGGACTGCGTACTTCCCAGTTTCCTTCAGTAAGTGCCTTTTTAGTTCTCGAATTGGAGTTCATGCTGTACAGGTGCGAATAACCACTTTCTTCACTTTGGAAGATGAAATCAGTTTGATTCACCCAAAAAAGTGTTCCTTCTTCCTCGTTCCATTCTGAAATTCCGGGACCTCCAATCCAGGCTTCGTCGTGCTGATGTTCCAGTTCGGTCAGTTTTCCGGAAGCAAGATCTGCTAAACAGATCCAGCGGTCTTTGTTGTCATACGAACGAATATCCACCAGTGCCCTGTTTTCGGTTGGATGCATAACTGCCTGGTGAAAACAGATTTCCCGGTCTTTGGAATAAGAACCGGTACTTCCGTATTCGGCAAGATATTCCGGTTTCTTGCGGATGTCCTTCAACGAAGCAGTATACACAAAGTAAACAGTGTCTTTTCGAATGTCAAAAATCCCCATTCGGGTATTTGGTTCCTTATCATTTACTTTCGGACGAGCCGGCCTGCGCTGTGTAAAACCATCTCCGGTTATGAACGATTCGTAATTCGTATTTGGTTCATCTGCGTCCATGACTAAAACAAAAGTGACGTAGTTCCCATCCTGGCTGACATTGATCCGACTTACATATTCGTTCTTCGCATAGTAAATCCCTGCCGGCGTAACACGTTTGGGTTGTTTTTCAGCCCATTGCTTCTTTTGTTCCTGCAATTGGATGAATGAAAACAATTCCTTCTGCTGTTGATAAAGAAAGCTGGTATCACTTTTTTCCGCGGGTTGGTTTCCCCGAATAAAATTAGTAACCTGGATAATACTTCCTGCTGCCTCGTTGTAACAAAACAAGTTGTTCTCCACCTGGAAGTAAACCAGGTGAGATTGGTTGTTCCTGAATACCGCTCCAATGGGTTCTTTGGCAGAGTAAAGAATAGTTTTTAATTTGGTTTTTGGTGTATAACGGGCTAAATCACCGTTGTCATTAAAATAATGGTTAACACCTAATTGCGTATGATTATCTAAAGCCGGAGTCCAAAACAAACGACCATCAACAATCGGAACTTTGCGGGTGTTTTTTTGCTTCAAATGATAGGCATACAAACTTCTTCCCGGTTCTCCGTTGGGATTCCAGTCGAAAAGCACGGATTCATTATCCATTGCCCATTGAATATTTTGCGGGGAAAAACCTACAAACTCTTCTCCCTTCATGATTTCTTCCAAACGAATGGTTTGAGCGAAAAAGGAGTGGGCAAAGAGAACGCTTAGAACTGCGAAAAGGAATTTATTTTTCATAATAAGGATGTTTGCGGTATTTTTTTTCAAAATTTCTGGCCATTGACTGCATAGAAGCTTTGGGATGATTCGAAATAACTTCAAATAGCGTCCTCAGTTCACGCATCAATTCCGGGTAAGCCGGTAAAAAATGCTTTTCAATCATGCGCAGAGAGTGATGTTTTAAAGCAGGGAGTGCTTCCGACTGATGCAGGAAATCGATTAAAAGATCCAGTAATTCTCCGTTTTCCGAACAATCGAACGGAGCACTTACCAATGCGTTGGTGAGATTGCGCTGCACGGAATGATTGGTGGTTTGAAGCAGGATTGAGACCATGGAGTTGAATTGCTTACGACTCATCAGTTCCGGGTATTTTTCATAGAAATGAACAGCAATCCAGGAAGCATATTCCGGAAAGGGGTACTCTACGGATGCTATTTCATCAAAAATGGCAGTTCTCAGGACTTCATCTTTTGCCAAAACCGGGATCAATTCTGCAAAATTGCGGGTAGATTTGAATTCGTTTAAAAATGCCTGTGCCTGATTCATACTCAAAGAAAAGCATTCTCGTTAAAATGATTTCAATGAAGTGCGAAAAAACAATTGTTAGAAGTCTTTCAGGAAATGGTTGTCGTTATTGGCATAAACAATTTTAAGCTGTCCCTCGGTTGTTAGCCTGGCATTTTTCTGCACATATCGAAGAAGTCTTCTTGTTTGTCTTCCCATGAAACGGTTCCAGTGAACGATCACAAAATAATCTGTTTTACCCGGATCTATCTGCGCAGTTGTAGAAAGCGGGATCAGAAACTGAATCTGGCTTTTTAAGCTGAGAAGACTGTCGACAGGAGCCTGTTGTTTGGGTGGGAATACTTCAAATATTTCATTCCTGTTCCATTTCAGGTTCGGAAAACCACCGGCATAGCAATTGATCTGGAAGGATTCCAGTATCCCGCTTTTAGTGTAATAAAGTGCCTGAAGCGGCTGGTAATGGTTTTTAATCTGATGCTTGAATTTTGAAGTATCCAGTGAGAAAAGATATGTTCTGTAAGTTGAATCGAGCTGATAGCTGTCTTCCGGTGGGATGTGGTATTTTTTTCCTGCTCTTAGTATCCTTTTTTCACTCATTTCTTTCGGCATTTTCATACCGTAAAGTCCTAAAAACACCTGCTTACAGCTTGTTAGAGCGAAACAGGCGACGAATAATAATGACAGGGAAAGAGGAATTCTTTTCATAGATCGGGCAGTGGACAATTAAAACTGATTTATTCCAAATTTAATCAATTTCCGAATTGGGACCTTCAGCCGATGCAGCGAATTACGAATGGTCTTTTCCATTCTCCCGGTAAAACTTCAAGACTGCTTTTCCAAAGATCATAAACAATACACAAGTACTTACTGCACCTAAAACAATTCCGTTTTTCAGGATGCTTTCAATTCCATGATTGATGTGGAATAAGATCAGTGCAAGTGCCAACTGTGTAATGGAATACCAAATATTGGCTGTTGGTTTGTAGCCGAACATGCCTAAAAAACGAGTTTTGGTGATTCCCAGTACGAAATGGGGAAGGGAGTTCATGAGCAGAAAGCCGATTATAAAATCCAGAAAGAATGCCATTCGATTATTTTTTAGGTAAAACTTGTATGTCCCATTCCCAGTGTTCAGTTTTTTTAACGCCTGATTTATTTTTAATGGAAACTAGACCTTGAATTTTTTGAAGTCCTACTTTAGGTCTTATACGGACCTTTCCGACTCCTTTTTCCGATGGGAGAACCTGTCCATCAATAGATTGAAGAACTACTTCCGGTTGATTGTAAGAATCGAAAGCTGAAATCCCGACTGTAATTTCTGCGGTTTCTCCTTCGCGAATGATGGAAGGTCCTTTTGCAAACGGGAGTATCCGGTCAAAACCGTAGCCGCAAGAATTGTATCTGGAACTAATATGTGCTAATGCGAATGAGCGTGCATTCAGAATCTTATTTTGCAGAATGGTTAATTGCGTTAGAGCTCCTATTAGGTTTGAGTGTTGGAATACGGCTTGTTTCCACGAGATTTTTTCTCCATTTCTGATAAAATGACGAGGAAGAGTTAATAAGGTATATAGATCTGTAACAGCTTGCCGGTCTTCCATTGGATTGGGAACTTTCGAACTTATTTGAGTGTCTACTTTTTGCCGTAAGTTAATTTCATCTTTGTAGTCATTGATATCTGAAACAACTACTTGTCGAGATTCAGAACGACTTACAATTTTCACCATCTCCTTCCGATAAGCTTTAATCTGATTGAATAAATCAATTTTCCCAGAGCGATTAAAAAGGTCAAAATCAGTTTCTGTATCTAAAATAGTTGTAATGTTAGAGAAATCGAAATCGTTCGGTAAGACAGAATGCTGGGGGTTAATAGTATAGTTTTTCCCGGCAGATTTCAGAAGAGAAACTTTCATTTGATCGATTGATTGAATGATGTCGGCTGTTAAAGTATCGATTTCATTCATTTGATTCCAAATGCTAAGTAAAAAACGTCTCAATACCTTCGATTCTTCATTCTTGGGAGTTGTGCAGTAATCTTCTCTGATATGACTTGAGTAACGTTCTCCGTTGTAATAAAGAGAAACATTCATTTTCTGTAGCTGCGCTTCGGAATCAATACTTGTTTGAAGCAAAGCGTACTCCTCTGCTGAATTGCAACCTGTAAGTAAGAGGAACAAAAAAACATATGAAATTAACTTCATCTTTGAATTTATTGGGTCGATTGCTGTTTCAAGTCCTGAAATTACAAAATAAAAAAAGCGACCCGTTCATGAATCGCTTTTAAAATCAACTGAGGGTTGATTATTGGTAAATTTCGCGGATTGCTTCATCCAAAGAACTGGGCTTTCTTCCCAAAAGCTGCTCTAAATGATTATTTGGAATATCGAAGTCGCCGTCTTTGGCTCCTGTTGCAAAGGCTAAAGAAAATCCGATCATGGCTTCCGGAACACCTGCTCCACTTAAGGCTTTTGCAAATTCATCAGCTGAAACGGCATGGTATGCAACTGTTTTTCCGCTGTGAGCAGAAAGCGCATTGGCCACATCCTGGAATGAATAACTTTCACTGTTGGAAATTTCATAGATTTTGTTCTCATGACCTTCCGAACTCAACACGTTTGCAAAAGCTTCGGCCATTTCTATTCTCAGAGTAAAAGGAACTTTTCCCTCTCCTGCAGGGAAATGAATCCCTGTTTCAAATACGTGTTCTCCGATAAACATTGGAAGAACATCTGCGTAGAGATTGTCGCGAAGAAATGTATAAGTTAATCCTGATTCCAAAATGTGTTTTTCGGTATCAAAATGATCTCCCATGATTTGTTTCAAAGCTGAATGCTCGAAGTTTTGCATGGAAACACCCGTATAAAAAATGTGTTTCACGCCGGCTTCTTTAGCTGCGTCGACTGCGTTTTTTTGTTGTCCCAAACGATCATTGAAATCGTTGGAAGAAATCAAAAGCAGTTTTTCAACTCCCCGGAATGCTTTTACCAATGAGTCTTTGTCGTGGTAGTCTCCGGTTCTTACGTCAACGCCTAAAGCCTTTAAGTCGGAAGCTTTGTTCTCATCGCGTACTAAAACTGCTATGTTCCCTGATGGGATTTTCTTCGAAAGAAATTCAACTGTTGCTTTTCCTAAATTTCCTGTTGCACCTGTAATTAAAATCATCTGTTCTATCTTTTAAATTGCTAATAAGTCCTGATATTCAGCATCAGGGTTTGTTCAGCAAAGCTATAGATACTTGCTATACAAAAAGAAGTTGTATACTTTTGTATAGTGATATCCTTTTGTATAGTTGGATGATTTAATTTTGCAGTTATGGAATACAAGATCAGTTTTGAAGAAGCAAAAGCATGCCCTATCCAGTTCGTTTTGGCTATTAATGACACATTAAATGTTGTTTCGGGGAAATGGAAAATACCGATTATAGCTACGATGTCATTCGGGAAGCAGCGTTTTACCGAAATCCAGCGCAATATTCCTAAAATCACTCCGCGGATGCTTTCCAAGGAATTAAAAGAGCTGGAACTGAACGGAATTGTGAAGCGTACGGTTTATGATTCCATTCCGGTAACTATTGAATATGAGCTGACAGAATCTGCCAAGCAGCTAAGCGACGTGATGAACAGCATGATACAATGGGGCATCAATCACCGCAGAGGAATGTTTGAAGACGGGATCAATGAAAAAATAGCCGGTTAATTTTAGAATTCATGGCTTCATAAATTTGTGAATATATTTAATGGTAATTGGTTGTTTTTAAAAGGTTTGCTGTTTTTTTAGGGATTACAATCACTCTTAAAAATAGTTCAAAGTGTTCAATGAATGTTCAGCTACGAACTTCCGTGATAGTTTAAACTTTAACTCCTTTGAACCTTCAATGCTCAAACAGCGAATAAGATTTAAACCTTTTGAACTACTTTTAGCACATGAAATTGACATTTTTCGTACTGATTTTTCCGCTTTTCGGATTGGCTCAATGGGATGGGAATAAAACTCCGACTTATCCCGAGTTGATTGATAGTTACAAAAAGTGGGATTCCCATCACCAGGAAATTGAATTGTATCAAATGGGAGAATCCGATACGGAATATCCTATTTACCTGGTTATTCTTAACGGAGCAGGAGATTCGCTGCAGACATTTCAGAAAGCGAAAGCACGGACAACCATTTTAATCAATAATGCCATTCATGCCGGCGAACCGGACGGAGTAAATGCTTGTTTGTTGTGGATCGAAGAATGGATCAAAAAGGGAAAACAGGCCAAAGATTTACCCGTGATTGCTATTATTCCCGCATATAATGTGGGAGGAATGATGAACCGTTCTTCTTTCAGCAGGGCAAACCAGGATGGTCCGGAAGAATACGGATTTAGAGGGAATGCTCAGAACCTGGACTTAAACCGGGATTTTATCAAGATGGATTCGAAGAACATGTTTACGTTTGCAAAAATATACCAGGCATTGGACCCGGACGTATTTGTAGACACCCATGTTTCCAACGGCGCGGATTATCAATACACGCTCACATTGATCCATTCGATGAAAGAGCGAATGTCTCCGGGAATGTACAATCTGTTTAACCAAAAATACATTCCCTATCTAACTGAAACACTCAAAAAGAAAGGCTGGGATTGGTCGCCATATATAGAAACAAAAGGAGAAACCCCGGAATCAGGTATCGAAGCCTTCAACGATCTGCCGAGGTATGCACAAGGTTACGGAACACTTTTCAATGCATTGAGCATTACTGTTGAGACTCACATGCTGAAACCGTTTCCGCAACGTGTTCAGGCTACGAAAGACTATTTGGACTTTTTATTCCATTGGGTCGGTTCGGAAGCACAGGGAATTGAAGGTGCAAGGAAACAAGCATTTTTTAGTGATGAGCACCAGGTCTCCAAATTCTTTAAATTCAATTACCAGCTGACGGATAAAAAAGATTCGATCCTGTTTAAAGGATATGATTTTGGTTATAAACCAAGCAGTGTTTCCGGGAAAAATCGTTTGTTCTACGATCGTTCGAAACCATTTACCAAATACATTCCGTATTACCAAACTTATGTAGCACGTGATTCCGTAAAAATTCCGACGGGATATCTCGTTTCGGGAGAGGCTGCTGCTGTGATTGAGCGATTAAAAGCAAATGGAATACGTTATATGGAAGAAAATAAAAGCCACTCTCAAAAAGTGCATACGATCCGTATTCTGGACTTTGAATCGGGGTCGAAACCTTATGAAGGACATTACCTGCATCGGAAAGTGAAAAGTATGGAGCAGGAGGAAGAAGTACTTATTCCGGCCGGAAGTATCTGGGTTCCGTGTGACCAGCCTAAAATTAATTTTATAATAAGTGTTTTGGAACCACGATGTGAGGATTCATACTTTGCCTGGAACTTGATGGATAGTTATATCCAGGAGAAAGAATATTTTTCGGCCTACGTTTTTGAAGACGAAGCAGCAAAAATTCTCGAAGAGAATCCAAGCCTCCGGGAGCAGCTTGAAAAGAAGAAATCTGATGATCCGGAATTTGCTAAAAGCGCCGAAGTTCAGCTTTTTTTTGTTTACCAGAACTGCCAACGCTTTGAAAAAAAGACCTTTAACCGCCTTCCAATCTATAAGATTTATTGATCCGTTTTGTAAGAAAGGAGACCGTTGTCCCAAAAATGTCGCAAAATCGATATAGGCCTGGAGGTTCGTTTGGACTATCTTTACGATCATACTGATTAAAGAACATGAAAAAACTGACTTTAAGTCCGCTGCGGTGGATTCTCTCCGGTATCCTCGGACTCACGGCAATGATGTCTGCTGCACAGGATACGACATGGGTCCAAACTTATACGTTTGATACCATCAGCACAAGAAGAGCTGAGTTCCAATTTCCGGCAAGTTTAGACACCAAGCGCTTTGAAAAAGTGCTGATGTATTACAAACTGAAATGCAGTCCGCTGACAACCTGGGATAATTATGATTGCGGTGAATGGGATTATTTGACATATACCCGTATTTTCGACCACACCGGGATTATGGATTCCGTACAGGTTAACGGGAATAAATACCGGATAAATACACTTTCACCGGCAACGTACGCTTATTCGCATGCGTATTACGACCAAAGATGGGTACCGGTTCAGAAGCGTACACCGCTGGTTCCGGTAATTCACCCGGTGTCCGGGACTGGAACAGTTCCTTTAACATTGGTTAGTACGAATGGGAACGGAAAAACAATCCAGTGGATCATTCCGGCAAGTGAATTAGCTGCCAGCGGAGTTCTTGCCGGAGATATCCAGGGAATGAACCTGAATATCCTCAATGCATTTGCATCTCTTCAGGGAGTGCAGATCCGTATGAAGTCGACAGCTATGTCTACGCTTACAGCTTTAGAAACAATCGGATTTACAACGGTTTATAACAATTCGCTTACAGGTATTTCAACCGGTTCGAATACAGTGAACTTTTCAACTCCTTTTACCTATGACGGTTCTTCGAATTTGATCATTGAGTTGAAATTTACGGACGCACGCCAGGGACTTTCGCAAGTTGATTTGGAAATGGCAGCTNNTATTATTGAAGCGGCAGATTCATTAAATAACCGTATTTTGAATATTCACCTGCCATGGTCGAATGATAATATTTATTGGGATGCCGGACAAGGAACAGGTTATGACCGTATCCAAAAAACTGCGATAGCAGCGGCAGATGTTGACAACACCTGGCACCACTGGGCTTTCGTAAAAAAGACT
>DJFP01000269.1 GCA_002432565.1 Flavobacteriales bacterium UBA5869 | reverse complement strand
TCTTTCAATTTGAAAGGTAACTGAACGGAGCCGAAGTCACTTTTCAATTAATTCCTCCATCAAATTCACCGTATACAACTGCTCACTTGCGCGCGTAACAGCGGTATAGAGCCAGCGAAGAAAGGAAAAATCAATCTGCTCGGGTTCCAGGTAACCGTGATCTACAAACACCGCGGACCATTGTCCGCCCTGAGATTTATGACAGGTTACTGCATACGCGAACTTGATTTGAAGCGCATTGAAATAAGGTGATTTCATAATTTCCTGGTAGCGTTTCTGTTTGTTCTTCTCATGCATAAAATCCTTTTCAATCTCAAAGAATAGTTCTTTCAAAAAAACACGGTCCAGGTTCGGCTGCTCAATGGTTAGCGTTTCCATAAATGCAATCGCTTCGAAACGGTCCAGATCCGGATAGTCAATCAGAGAAACTTCCAAACGTGCAAAACGCACGCCATAAACTTCCTCAATCCGTCGAATCCGGTGTACCTTCAACAATTCTCCATTAGCAATAAATCCGGCAGAGCTTAGAGGATCAAGCCAATAATAATTATTCTTCACCACCATCAGCAGATCCCCGCCGCACAGTTCTTCCTCCATCATTAAGATCCGGTTGCGGATATGCTGGTTATACAGATTGGCACGCTTATTCGAACGGGTAACAATCATCACTTCATCAGCTCCGAAATTGCTGTAAGACGATTCTATTTTCTCGATCAGCTCATCTCCCGGAACAGCTTGTACATCTTTAAACGAATGCAGGTCCAATTGAGGAACCGTTTCCTGTACCTGTGACAACCGGATACGTGTTGCATTTTCCAAAATCCCGGAATCCGTGCGCTGCCTTACCACTGAAGTAAGTCCGTAAACCGTAAAATGAACCAACGGGAAGTGCTGGTTCAGATAAGCAGTGCTCAACGCCGGACTTTCATCGGATCCGACCGGTGGCAGCTGGCCCTCATCACCCAACAAGATCAACTTACAATTCTCACCGCTCAGTGCATATTGGAAAACATCCTCCAGTAAATTCCGGGAAACACTTCCATCCGACTGCAGGGAATAATCCCCGATCATGGAAGCCTCATCAATGATGAATATCGCGTTCTTCGATTTATTGGGAGCCAGTTGCAGTTTCATAGATCCGTCCGGTCCCGCATCTGTAAAATAAATGCGTTTGTGAATGGTAGTTGCAGGCATTTTAGACCTCATGGAAAGTACTTTGGCAGCTCTTCCCGTGGGGGCCATCAAGACCGTTTTTCGCTTAAAGACATTCAACGCCTGGATATAAGCTCCAAGGATGCTTGTCTTCCCTGTTCCAGCATACCCTTTCAAAATAAAACAGGACGGATTTTCCGTTTCAAATGTAAACTCAGAAAGATGACGTATGAGTAATTCCTGCTCTTCATTCGGCGTATGACCAAAAAAAGAACAAATCAACCGGTAACACTCCTCCTGAATAGACGCTGAGTTCATAGACTAAAATTACCCATAATTTGCACGCTGATCACGCAGATGTTTTTATTAAAGTTGTAACAATGATGTTTGGATAGACGCCGGAAAGCAATCAAGATCTTAACCTAAGAATCTGCGAAACGCAAGTTCAGCGAAGCTAAATCTAATAATTCACCCGCTAAAACATCTCGAACATCCCTCATTAACAACTCATATACAATAATTTAAGAATAAAAATCAAAAAAGTCAATAGTGTATTATTTCTATTTTGTAATTAGCTTCAACTTATGACAGAGAACGAAATATCCTATAAAATCAGAGGTGCTATCTTTGAGATTTACAATACGGTTGGTCCGGGATTATTGGAAAGTGTATATGAAGCCGCTCTATACTATGAGCTTAAGAAAGAGGGTTTAAAAGTTGAACGACAAATTGAAGTTCCCTTTTTATATAAGGATATAAAACTTGACGTAGCTTATAGACTTGATTTAATTATAGAAGATAAGGTAATTGTTGAACTCAAATCAGTGACTGATTTTTCTTCCCTTCACTTTAAACAGTTGACCACCTATCTTAGGTTGACAAATCTAAAGCTTGGATTATTGGTAAATTTCAACACCTCCAATATGCGAAAAGGTATAGCACGCATAGTAAACAACTTGTAAAAAGAAGATATCTGCGAAATCTATTAATCTGCGTGCTAAAAAACACCTGATTATTAACAAGGACAAACTCACTTCTCTTTAGGGAATAACCCAAATGAGTTTTCTTATATTTGTACAAAACGAATTTGTGCAGTTAATACTTGAAATTACTCAGCAAAGCATTTCAGCCTTCCAGCTCATTGGGAGTGAAATCCAGCTATTGGAAAAAGCAAATTGTACCAAACGAACAGATGCAGGCTATAAGGAAGTATTGACCCAGGTCATCGAAAAGATTGGGAACCTGGATCGTTTCAATGATTTCTCCTGCTCCTACTTTGCTCATGAATTCTGCCTGGTACCTAACTCGCTGTTTGCAGCCTCAACTCCGGAAACACTGCTTCAATATACGATTCACAAAACCATTTCAAAAGGGGAAGTCGATTACAACCGTCTGCCCGAATGGAGTTCCGTAATCATTTACCAGCTTCCGATGTGGGTAAAATCCGTTCTGATACTCAAAGCTCCCAGAATTGTGATCCAGCATGAAATGGCCCATGTCCTCCGCCAACTTACAACAGGGTCGCTCATTCCGCTGCGCAGCCATTTGGTCATCCACGAAGAGCAGTTTTCACTGGTAGTCCGAAAAGATGGAAACATTGCACATACAAGTATCCAGGAATATCAAAGCGAAGAAGACATTGTATACCATTTGGCAACTGTGTTTACACAGCTTAAAATTGATTCTAAGAACGAATTATTTCTTCATGGTACCGGAGAACAGATCGAAAATACTCAGAAACATTTGGAATCTCATTTAAAAAAGATCCAGTTGTTCCAACAATCAAAAATAGAAATCCAACCGTCCATTCACCTTCAATTCCAGACATTGTGCGTATAGTAAGAGGAATTTATAAAGCCCGGAGATTTAGTCCTCCTAAAAACTTTCCTTCAAGACCCACAACGGATTTTGCAAAAGAAGGTATTTTCAATGTACTGGAAAACAGGTACAGCCTGGTCAATCTTAATATATTGGACCTTTGTGCAGGGACAGGCAATATTTCACTCGAATTCCTCTCCAGGGAAGCGGGAAATGTTACTTCCGTAGACAAGCACCCGGTTTGTATCAAATTCATGTACAAATTGAAAAACGAACTCGGGATCGAAGACGAATGGCTCATTACTAAGAATGAAGTACGGGGTTACCTGGAAAAGTGTGAGGACACCTTTGACCTCATCTTTGCAGATCCTCCATACGACCTCACATTTCACGACAGCATCGTTCGTATTATACGTAAACGTGAACTCCTGAACAAGGGAGGGATTTGTTTGATAGAACACGGAAAACAAACAGACCTGAGCCAGGAAGAAGGATATATAGAAACCAGGAACTTCGGTAACGTTTACTTTAGTTTCTTCCAATTTTAATGACATGAAAAAAAGTGCTTGCTTTCCGGGATCTTTTGATCCGTTTACAAAAGGTCATGAAGATATAATCCGCAAAGGACTCGGTTTGTTCGACGAAATCGTTATTGCTGTGGGGGTCAATTCTACCAAAAATTATTTATTCCCGCTGGAAAAGAGATTGCAGCACATTCAAAGTTGTTTTGAGGGCGAACCAAAAATCCGGGTAATCACTTACCAAAAGCTCACCGTAGAAATGTGTAAAGACGAAGGCTGCAATTACATTTTACGTGGATTGAGAGATGTGAAAGACTTTAACTACGAAGTTCCGATAGCTTTGATGAACCGGGATATGACCGAGATAGAAACAGTTTTCCTGATTCCTGATACATCCTTGTTTGCCATCAATGCAACAATTATTCGCGAGATCTATAAAAATGGCGGGAAAATTGATAAGTATGTAACAAATTTCGATCAGCTCGTTAATTAGACATGAACAGATACACTCTTATCCTTTTTTTCGTTTTTATTCTATTCTCCCGGGTCCAGGGACAATCACTCACAGAGATTAGCGGATTTGCTCCGGCTTATGCAGGAAAAGAAATAGAAGTCTACCAAATTTCAGATTATATTACACTGAGAGAAGAACGCATTGCATCTTCAACAGTAAGAGAAGACAGTACTTTCAGCCTGGTTTTTAACCTCGACGAAACACGTAAGCTGATCTTAAAAAGCGGAAACAATAAAGCAAATATGTTTGCCAGTCCCTCAGCAAAATACGAGGTATTGTTTCCTGAAAAAAGCAAATACGACCCGTATAACCCTTCGGGAAATTTCGTGGAATTGATCTTCTACGGCCTGTCGAAAGATGACATCAACTATAAAATCCTGGAGTTCAACCGCTGGAATGACGAGTTTGTAACGCGTTATTACACCAAGAACAATGCTGATTCAAAATATTTCGTTGCCCGGCTCGACACTTTTAAAATGGATGTAGAAAAATATTACAAAGCAGATACGCTCGACAGGTATTTCAACTATCACAGAAAATACACCATTGCGAAATTGGATGACCTACGTTTTATGGGCGCACGCAACCAGTATGAAAAATTCGATTTCTATATCCATAATACACCGATTTACTATCAGAATGAAGCTTACATGCAGTATATTCTCCATTTTTATGAAAAGCTGCTGCCGCGTATTAGTTCTGAATTGAATAACCAGGTTTACCTTGGAATACTAAAATCAAGTCCAACAGCAATTGCCAAAGCGCTTTCAAGGGAATACACCTTGTCAAAACAGTATAAACTGCGCGAACTGATCATGTTGAAAACACTTGCTGAATGTTATTACGAAAAAGATTACCCACAGACCAATATACTAACCATCCTGGACAGTGTTTCGAAGGGTGCCATATATCCTGAAAACCAAGTTATTGCTCAAAATATTCGTTTCAGGCTCACCGAATTAAGTTCTGGGTCCAAAGCACCTGATTTTTTGCTGAAAGACGGTAACCAGGACCTGACACTTCAGAGTTTCCAGAAGAAATACCTGTACCTGTTCTTTGCTGATCCGAACAGTATGGATAACATGAAACAAATGAACCTTCTGAAACCGATCTATGAGCGTTACAAAGACAATTTCAGCTTTGTAATGGTCTATAAAGACAAACCGGAAATTGATGCGTCGAAACTGAAGAATGAATTGCCCTGGAAAGTAATTCCTGCCAAAGAAAGTAGTTCTATTTTCAAGAATTACAATGTGGTCAATTACCCGTACTACATCCTCATAGACCCGTTCGGATATGTAATCAGCGCTCCGGCATTGGGTCCTGTTCCCAATGGTTCTTATGATACAATCGACAAAACCTTCTTCCTGATCCAAAAGGCATTGAAGGAAGGTGGAAATGGTTCGGATCGCTAAATTGTTGGACTGTAATTCGTGAATTCGAAGTACTTTTACAAAAAAAATGAAAGAATGCGTTACAATCTGAGTGAAGTAACAGCGATTATTCGCGATCGAAGAACCATATACCCGGAACAATACAGTACCCGAAAAATACACAAAGAACAAATCGAACTTTTGCTGAACAATGCTGTTTGGGCTCCAACTCACGGTATGACACAGCCATGGAGATTCATTGTTTTCCAGGAAAATGCGCTAAATGATCTGTCTGAAGCTTTGGGAAGCATTTATTTATCAGAAACGCCTAAAGACAAACAAGTCGACAGTAAACTGGGAAAATTGATGAGCCGTCCTAAAATGGCAAGCGCAGTAATCGCATTAATACTTCATAGAGAGGAAGGAACACGCATTTCGGAAGACGATGATTTCGCAGCCATTGCGTCTGCTGTCCAAAATATGCACTTAACGGCCACTGCTCAGGGAATCGGTGCTTTCTGGTCTACACCCGGAATTATGAAGTCCGGGCGCTTCCATGATTTCCTGGGACTTACCAATGAACAGCGCTGCGTGGGATTATTTTACCTGGGATATCCTTCTATAGAATGGCCGAAGGGACAGCGCAAACCTATTGAATACCTAACCGAGTGGAAACAATAAGTTCTACAAATCAACGTTAGTCTACCAACGAGTTCAGAACAAAATCCGTTTAAAAGAAAAAGAGAGAAAAGTACAATGCAGAAATTCCTATTTATCCTATTTATTTGTGCTTTTTCGCTTGTTTCCTTTGGTCAAAAACGAAAAAAAGAACGTTTCCCATCCTATTTTGGTGTTGTAGCTTCTCCTGTTATTCCTAATAATTTCATCGGTGCAGTGCATACGGAAATGCAAGATAGTACCGGCTCAATGACAACCGATTTCCACAACAAATGGGGATTCACCTTCGGAGCAACTATCCGGATCGGACTGACTAAAACCATTAGTATCGAAACCGGGATTTCACAGGTCAGAAGAGTTTACAATGTGGGGGTTTCTATCCCGGACTCCAATATCTATGATGAACAGAAACTTTCTTTTGTGAATTACGACATTCCGCTCAATGCACTTTTTTACGTTCCTCTGAGTGAGAAATGGTACGCAGATGCTTCCCTTGGAGTATCAATTACACATTATCCTTCTGATGTACAGGATTCCATGCTGCCTGAAGCCAAAAAAGCTATTTTTATACAGGGAAGAAGAACCGCAAGCACCTATTTTGCATTCAACGCCGGTGTAGGTTTTGAGTACCGAACTGAAAAAGCAGGTACATTCTATCTGGGTTTTGGAGCCAAAGTTCCGTTTAAACCGCCATTCTTCGGTGTTTCTATTTTGAGACAGAGCGGAACAGCCAAACAACTATCTGCTTATAAACCGATATCTGCAGGTTATTTCACCATCGATTTCAGGTATTTCATTCCCACACCTAAAAAGAAAAAAGACCCGGTCAATAAGCCGATTATCGAATAATTTAGCAGTTATTCCAACGGTATTAAAGGAGGAGCCGTTCTAAAAACAAACCTCTCAATATGCCAAGATCAATTTCAGTTTCAGTTTCAGTTTTCTGCGTACTTTCTTTTCTTTCGATTGCTCAAAAACAAAAAAAGCAACATTTTCCATCCTATTTCGGAATTACTGCTTCTCCGGTTATACCAAACAACTTCATCGGTTCTGTTCATACGGAGCTGAAGGATAATTCAGGCGCTATGACTGCCTATTTTGAGAACAAATGGGGATTTACTTTCGGAGCTACTATCCGAATCGGATTATTCAAATACATTAGCATGGAAACTGGGATTTCCCAGGTAAGAAGGTTGTACCAAGCAACTGTCTCCATGCCGGATTCAAACATTTATGGAAGTCAAAAATTAGCATTGGCAAATTATGACATCCCTCTTAATACTCTTTTTTATGTACCTCTAACAAAAAAATGGCTGGCAGATGCATCACTTGGAATATCATTGACACATTATCCTTCAAATGTTCAAGATTCCATGCATCCTAAAACAGAAAGAACTATTTTTGTCCAGGGAAGAAGAACAGAAAGGACATATTTTGCTTTCAATGCCGGAATTGGACTTGAATACCGTACACTGAAAGCAGGAACATTCTTTTTGGGATTTGGTGCTAAAGTTCCATTCAAACCGCCATTTTTTGGAGTTTCTATTTTTAGATACAGTAAAAAAGGCGACAAGATATCAGCTTATAAGCCACTTGAAGCAGGCTATTTTACCATTGATTTCAGGTATTTCATTCCAACACCCAAAAAGAAAAAAAATTCAGGAAACAAACCTCTTATTGAATAAACATGGAAATCCCGCAGAGAGCAAAAGATCTTATTGAAGCCTTCAATCTGAAAAGTCACCCGGAAGGTGGTTTTTATGCTGAAACTTACCGTTCTTCAGAATCAATCCCGGGAAAAGACAGGCAGCTCCTAACAAGTATTTACTTTCTAATCACCGGAAACAGTGTCTCCAGGTTCCACCGGATACAATCGGATGAATGCTGGTACTTTCATGAAGGCTCTCCCCTGCTGATCCACAGTATCCTGGAAAACGGTGAACATCAAATTATCGAACTCGGACCCGATTTAACGCAAAATGAAGTTCCTTTTCATGTGGTCCCTGCAAGAACTATTTTTGGCTCTCACCTGAAAAATGATACCGGCTATGCTTTCGTTTCCTGCGCAGTAGCACCCGGTTTTGATTTTGCCGATTTCGAATTGTTCACTGCACAAGAACTAGCCGGACTTTATCCGGAGCATCAGTCTATTATTGATAAATTGACGTAGATGTCAAAATGGAAGGTCTACTTAATGGGATTTGTCACCTTACTGCTGGCACCTCTCGGCTGGCTTCTTTGCGGAATGCCTGAAATAAGTCAATTCTTACAATTGGACAGAATTAATTCTATCTGGACGGGAATTGGGATTGAGTATGGTGTAATATTCGGAATTTTCATGCTCATATTGACCAATACGGAAGAAGCCCGTAAAAGCTTTTCAGGTCAGCATCAGCTGATCCGGGATATGCGTTTATCGATAGTCGATATCCTGTTCCTTTCACTTTGTGCAGGTTTCGGCGAAGAAATTCTCTTCCGGGTAGCTGTTCAGCAGTGGCTGCATCCTATTTTGGCTTCTGTGGCTTTTGTGGCTATCCACGGCTACATCAACCCGAAGGATTGGGATACTACAAAATACGGTCTCCTGGTTTGTTTATTCATAATGGTACTGAGCTTTGCCATTTCAGGTGAACAAGGATTGTGGTTTTGCATAGCCGCACATGCAAGTTATGATTTTGTCCTGTTCTATTTCTGGGGAAGAAATCAAGGTTCGATGTAAATCACCAAACGGTTGGTCTGCTGTGATAAAAAACAGATAGGGAACACAATAGACGGATCGGCTTTTATTTTCTCTATAAACCTTAAAGTACACGCTGACTCGGGAACCCGCAGCATAGCTCCTGCATATTGTAGGTTCAATTCTCTCAACCCCCGCATGTACTGCATAGAATCCGGCAGTTTATCCAGGTTATTAAAGCTTAGGTCCATGAATTGCATCGATGATAAATAGCCCAGGTCCTCAGGAAGGTGCCTGATGGAATTCCGGTTAAGATCGAGCTGCTCCAGTTTTTTTAAACTTCCCAGAGAATCAGAAACATATACCAATTTATTATTGGATAAAAACAAGCGTTCCAGGTTTTGAAGCCTGCAGATACAATCCGGGATCGAATCAATATCATTATACGCCAAACTAAGCACTTTCAGGTTCTTCAGGCTGCAAATTGCTGCCGGGAATGATGTCATTTTATTCCGGCCTAAATAAAGCACCTCTAGGTGCCGGAGATTGACTATATCGCTGTCGATATCCGTAATCTGGTTGCCAAAAAGTGAAATCTTGGTGATGGTGGTGTCGTAATACAACTCAAAAGGAACGGCTCCCAAACGTTTATGGTTCATGAAAACCTCTCTCCCATCCGTTCTGGAAGCAGTTATAACTGAACAAGCTGTTCCTCCAAGTGCGGCGAAAAGAATGAAAAGGATTTTCTGCATATCCCGAAAATACAATAATATACCGATGCATTTGAACTTTTTAATCCATTGATCCCGGATAGCTATCGGGACTTTGAACAATTAAACCAATTGGCACAATTTCTGTCTTAACGATAAGAATAAATAAAACTGTTTAATATGAAGACACTTATTTTAGCATTGGTAATGGTAATTGGCGGAACAGCAATTGCACAACAACAGCCACAACACCAAAAAAGAGAACGTAAACCTGCGGAAGAAAGAGCAACGAACTCGGCTCAGAAAATGAAAACAAAACTAGGTCTGGATGATGCACAAACTGCAAAAATCCACGACATCAACCTGGGGATAGCACAAAAGAATGATGCTATCAGAGATAATACTTCTTTGACACGGGAACAAAAAATGGCACAGTTAAAAGAAAACCAAAACGCTCGCAACGCACAGTACAAAGAAGTTCTTACTGCTGATCAGTATGCAAAGTATGAAGCCTGGGAAAAAGAAAAACGCGAAAAGATGCAGGCCAAACGTGCTGAAAAACAAGATGCAAAGGGTGGAAAAGCAAAACCGGCAAGCCCTCCGGCTGAAGAAGATGAATTGTAAAAATAAGGGGCAATGTGTAGGGACGCGAGGCATCGCGTCCCTGCCAACCCCGGATATTTTCATTTCAACCTGTCAGCAAATACCTTTTTAAATTTTTCATATTTCGGCCTTACCACTGCCTGGCAATAGGCATTTCCCGGATTCAATTCCAAATAATTCTGATGGTAATCCTCCGCAGGAAAATAGTTGGAAATCGGAGAAATTTCAGTAACAATCGGATTTTCCCATACATGTTCCTCCGTTAATCTTGCTTTATAAGCCAATGCTTTCTCCTTTTGTTCGGCATCGTGATAGAATATGACCGAACGATACTGCGTCCCGATGTCATTTCCCTGGCGATTTAACTGCGTCGGATCGTGAACAAACCAAAACACTTCCAATAATTCATCAAAGGAGATCAATGATTCATCATAAACAACCCGGGCCACTTCCGCGTGTCCGGTATCTCCGTTACAAATCTGCTTATAGGTCGGATGGTCGACATGTCCGCCGGCATAACCGGAAGTCACGGAAATAACACCTTTCAGATCTTTATAACATGCCTCAATGCACCAAAAACATCCGGCTCCCAATGTAGCTTCTTTCATTTTTAAGTTCTTTTTATCAAAAGTACGGGAAGTTTTAGAATCCGGATTCCTTCACTAACCAAAAGGTTTGACTACTTTTGAGCTATCTTGAAAACGTATAGTTCCAACTTTTGGAAGTTAAGCTTCTCCATGCTTCTTTTCACAACGAGTTACAATATTGTAATTCCGGAAATGAATGCATTTCTAACTGATCTTGGTTCGCCGGGTTTAAAAGGATTGATTATCGGATTATTTACCATTTCCGCAGGTTTTTCCAGGCCGTTTTCCGGTAAGCTTTCAGACATTATCGGGCGCAAAAAAGTCATGTTAATTGGATTGCTGATCTCCGTGGCTGTTTGTTCCTTGTATTCCTTTGCATTTGCGGCCTGGTTTTTATTGACACTTCGTTTCCTGCACGGATTCAGTGTTGGCTTTTACCCTACCGGTGCAACAGCTTTGATTACTGACATTCTACCCGAAGACAAACGCGGTTTCGGGATGGGGCTTTGGGGAACTTTTATATCGATCGGCATGGGACTGGGGCAAGGGCTTTCCAGTTTTATCGTAGATATCGGGAACCGGGATGCATTATTTTTTACAGCGGCACTATTCACTGCTCTGTCTTACATCTTGTATTTCAATGTAAAGGAAACACTTGCAAAACCTGCGAAATTCAAATGGAGCAACCTGCAAATCAAATCCGATGAAATTATTGAGCCCAGCGTAATCCCGGTAGCTGTTGTGATGTTTCTTTCTGCCATGTGTTCAGGAATTATTTTGGTGCTTTCTCCCGATATTTCAGATCATTTGCACATCGAGAACAAGGGGGCGTTCTTCATTTTCTATGTAATGGCTACTATTTTAATCCGATTGGTGACCGGAAAAGTGTCTGATACATATGGGAGAAGACAAACACTGGTAGTTGGAATGGTGATATTGTGTATTTCCATGGTGCTGATCGGTCTTTCGAAGTCGGAGAGCTGGTATTATATTTCGTCGATCATTTTCGGGATAGCGACCGGGATTATTTCTCCGACTATTTTTGCATGGACGGCAGATCTTTCTCCTAAAAACAGGCGTGGACGCGGAACAGGAACCATGTTTATTGCTTTAGAATTCGGTGTGCTCAGCGGAGCTTTGTCTACCGACTTGTGGTATAAAAACAACCTGGAATCGATTTGGAATGTGTTCTTGTTTGGTGCGGGAATGGCATTTTTATGCATTCTTTACCTGCTGTGGCATCTAAAAACGAGGAAAGCGAAACATTAGTTCTTCGGAGCAATTCCCCCGTAATCCAAACGCTTGGACTTTAAATAGCGCGGAACATAATACCCGCTGTTATTGAAGGTATCAATAATGACTCCGCGGGAAGTTGAACTGTGAATGAACTTGATCACACCATCTTTTACCTCAACAACCATTGCAACGTGGC
This sequence comes from Flavobacteriales bacterium UBA5869, assembly GCA_002432565.1. Lineage (GTDB taxonomy): Bacteria > Bacteroidota > Bacteroidia > Flavobacteriales_D > Crocinitomicaceae > Fluviicola. The sequence continues at coordinate 2,577 of DJFP01000269.1, read as the reverse complement.
CTACACCCGCCGAACGCGTACTTCTCCCCTTGAAGAACATCAGGTCTCCGGGCTGCAGCTCAGACAATTTAACCGTTTTTCCAAACTCTGCCAATCCGGGGCTTGAGCGAGAAAGACGCATTCCGAAGTTCCCCATTACGTAGTAAATAAAACCACTGCAGTCGAACCCGGATGGTGTTGAACCGGCATAATGATATGGAGTTCCTAAAAATTTCTTCGCGAACTGAATGATTTCTTCTACCTGCTTATTGATTTTTGGAGCAGAGTCTACTGCTGATATTGCAGAAGTCGCTGCCTGTTTCGAAAGGGTATCCGAAGAAACCGGACTCTTTTGAGGTAAAGAACCTGTAGCTGTCTGTGCGTGAACCGCACTGCTCGTTAGAATGACAGCCATCGAAAATATGTAAGTTTTTAAAGACATAATATTTCTGACGGTGCAAAATTATCATTATTTTCACAGAATCAAAATAGTTGGTCTTGAGTAAATTAGAAAATATCGTTTTAACCAAGTTATATTATTCCATCGGGGAGGTTGCTGCTATATTTGACGTAAACACCTCGTTGATAAGGTTTTGGGAAAAAGAATTCACAGTCATTCAGCCCAAGAAAAATAAAAAGGGAAATCGTTTATTTACTGTAAAAGACATTGAACATTTTAACAAGATTTACCAACTGGTAAAAGAACAGGGATATACGCTTGACGGTGCAAAAAAAGCCCTGAAATCAGGCGACAAGAATATTGCTGAGGCTAATCATGGACCTCAAAATGAAATCCTGATAGATAAGCTGGAAAAGATCAAGTCGAAGTTACTGGAATTGAAGAAATAAAAATTACTGTAGGGACGCAAGGCATTGCGTCCCTACTAATTTTTATAATAACATTGGTACAAATAATTAAACGCCGCCTTGATATCATTCTCATCGATTAAATGATTCCAGGAACATTCTCCGATCTTATTCAAAAAACAAGTTCTTACTCCCTGCTGATCATTTTTCTTATCGTTTTTCATCAGTTCGAGCATGATTCCGACACCGGTCAATAAATCTTCGGGGCACGGATATAAAGCCATCATGACCTGCACTATTTCGTTCAATTCTTCTGATGTTAGCGTTCCTTTCTGATTCGACAGATATGCTTCGGCAATCATTCCAAGCGCAACGCAGTTTCCATGCGACATCGGATTCAGTTCCAGGTAATATCCTTCAATAGCGTGGCCGATCGTATGACCGAAATTCAGTGATTTGCGGCTTCCTTTTTCCAGCGGATCTTCCGTAACAATTTTCGCTTTAACACTAATTGATTTTTCCAGGATCTTTTTCACATTCTCTTCGGAGAATAATTCGTCCTGCTTACTGGATATTAATCGCTCCCATTCTTTTCTGTCCGCTATCAAAGCATGTTTCAATACTTCGGCAAAACCACTTCTCCACTCTTCTTCCGGCAAGGTTGACAGGAAGCGCTGGTCCACGTAAATGGCAACCGGATCATAAAAAGTACCTATCTGGTTCTTTAAATTTCCAAGATCAATACCGGTTTTACCACCGATAGCTGCATCAACCATTCCCATCAGGGAAGTAGGAATATGGACGCACGGCAATCCTCTTTTGTATATAGAAGCAATAAACCCTCCCATATCACTCACAACTCCGCCACCCAGCGTAATTACAAGGTCTGAACGCACAATTCCATAGTCAGAAAGTGCTTCCAAAACCTGGAAACAAACTTCCATCACTTTGTTTTCTTCACCGGTCGGCAGTAAAATCACCTCAGCGTCTTCCAGCGTAGGAAAAGCAGTGAGCAGGTATTCCAAACAAAAATCATGTGTATTCTCATCCACAACGATTACTTTTCGAACATCTCTATAGGATTCCTGAAGTATCGCGGGGAAAGAAGAAAGCTCCAGATTACCAACTTCTACGGTGTAAGAATTACATTTTATTTTTTTCAAAGCGCCAATTTCAATGATGTAACAAATAAATTCAGATTAAAGGTGAACAAAAATACTCGAAAGCGATTAATTTTACCCCATGATATCTTTTAATAACACAGAAATTGCGTTCAAACATAAGTCAGATAAGGATCTGAAGCGGGCACATTTTCTTTTTTCCGTTATGGCAAGTCCGTTTCTTGTAAAATCAGGAAAAGGATTGACCCGTTTTGGGTTGAACATCGGCCTTCCTATCAAAGGAATGATCAAATCGACCATCTTTGCTCAATTCTGCGGTGGAGAAACCATTGAAGAATGTACTTCAACAATTGATGCAATGTGGAAACACCATGTAGGAACGATCCTGGATTATTCTGTGGAAGGAAAAACAAGTGCTGAGGATTTTGAGCACACCACCAAAGAGATCATTGCAACTATCCACAAGGCAAAAGGAAATCCCGGAATTCCCTTCGCGGTATTTAAAGTAACCGGTATTTCACGCTTTGGCCTGCTTGAATTGACAAATGAAGGAATCGAGAACATTTCGGAAAGCGATCTGAAAGAATACCACGAAACAGTGGAACGGGTAAACCGTATCTGCAAGGAAGCATTTGATGCAGATGTGCCGGTTTTTATCGATGCGGAAGAA
>DJFP01000266.1:16954-17156 GCA_002432565.1 Flavobacteriales bacterium UBA5869 | reverse complement strand
CCGCGTTTTCCGCATATTGTTCAGTGACATACGGGAAGCTGTCAGATTTGCCACACATCCATTGTCGAATTCAATGCGCACCGAAGTAATATCCGGTGTTCTGCTTACCACGCTCACACCACTGGCAGAAATCCTTCGGATGGATGAATTGACACAGCTTAAAACAATGTCCAGATCATGGATCATCAGGTCCAGGATAACG
>DJFP01000266.1:12966-16939 GCA_002432565.1 Flavobacteriales bacterium UBA5869 | reverse complement strand
GCAGCTGCCTGGAAAGCGGGATTAAAGCGCTCAACATGACCTACCTGCACAATTACACCGGCTTCGCGTGAAAGGTCGAGTAAGATTTTTGCCTGCTCGGTTGTTTCTGCAACCGGTTTTTCGATGAATACATGCTTGCTGGAGCGAATTGCTTTATATGCGATGTCGTAATGGTACAGGGTAGGAGCTACCACATCCACACAATCCGAAGCATCGATCAGTGCCTGCATATCATTCCACCTGGTTACATGGTATTCTGAGATTGTTTTCTCGGCGGATTCATCGGAAGGATCGTAAAACCCGATTAATTCGAACAGATCCGATAGTTCCAGGAGCAACCGGATATGGATCCTGCCCAAATGTCCTGCTCCAAAAACACCGATCTTTAATTTTTTATCCGCCATGATACAAATGTAAGGATTCACCAGAGCGAATGCAGGGATATGCAATTGTGTTATTAACAACGCATGTTTAGTTGCCGAAATAGACTCAAAATCTGTTTGTTATCGGAAGAATCGCTTGATTGCGAAAAAAAAATCCGTTTCAGTATAGGAGTTTTAATAGAAATGCTTATTTTTGCGCCCACTTAACGGAGGTTGTAGCTCAGTTGGTTAGAGCGCCGGATTGTGGTTCCGGAGGTCGCGGGTTCGAGACCCGTCTCCCTCCCTCAAAAACAGAATGAGAAACAGAGCGAGAGCGTGTTTCTCATTTTTGTTTTACCTCATTCTGTTTCTCATTCTCTTACTCGTGGGCCCTTCGGATCAGTGCATAAATCATTTTAAATTTCTTGATAGATACTATGAAAAATAAAATGAATTTATTGATTTCGAATTAAATGATTACTTTAGACTCAATAACTTAATTATTTATTCTGAATCAAATGAAATCAGTATTTTTTTTGGTGTGCATTTTATGCATTTGTAAGCAATCATTTGCTCAATTATCCCAAATTGGGCAAGACATTGATGGGATTGCTGGGGATCAGACAGGACATTCTGTTGATTTGAATGAAGATGGATCTGTTGTAGTAATCGGAGGCCCTTTTAATTCCGATATTGGGTCCCGCAATGGAGTTGCAAGAGTTTATGAATTTAATGGTACAAATTGGATTCAAAAGGGACAGGATCTCTTTGGTGTTCCACAAGAATTGTTTGGTAGCAGCGTTGCGATAAATGATGCTGGAAATAGAATCTTTGTTTCTTCAGTAGTATTTAATAATATTCAGGAAGGTGCTGTTTATTGCTATGAATTTAATGGTACAAGTTGGATCCAATTAGGACAAACTATTCATTCTGAGCATCCCGGGGAACACGATCTATTCGGATATTCATTAGCTACAAATGCTTCTGGCAGTAGATTTATTGCAGGTGCACCTTGGGATGATGACGGCAGTAATCCATCTTTTAGTTCAGCAGGAAGTGCTAGAGTATTTGAATTTGATGGTACAAACTGGGTACAAATGGGACAAGATTTAGATGGATCTAATCATCCCGCTGGAGAAGAATTTGGAACATCTGTTACTATGGATGATTCAGGTTTATTTATAGGAGTCGGAGGGACTTTTGGACAAACTGGAAATAATCAACCAGGTGTTGTCAGGGTTTACACTTATAATAGTTTAACCTCTAATTGGGATCAAAGAGGAGCAGATATTGTAGGTTCCCAGGCTTCAGATCTATTTGGAAACTCTATTGGTATCGGCTTAGATGGAGGGCAAATAGCGATCAGCGCACCATCCAGTGGATCAAATAATGAAGGGGCTGTAAAAGTTTATATTTATGGAACAAGTGGCTGGATACAGCATGGACAAACAATTAGCGGAACTGCTGGTGATGTTTTAGGATGGGGGAGAGAGTCTTTAGTTATGGACAAATTTGGAACTAAACTTGTGGTTGCATCGGAATATATAGGTGCTAGTTCAGGTCAAGCCCAGATATATTCATTTGATAATGGATTATGGCAACAAATAGGGACAATTAATGGCGAAGCTGCAGGAGATAAAATGTGTCAGCTTTCAATGAGTGATAATGGTCAAAGAATTGCATTGGGAGCAATTAAAAATTCTGGAGGAGGAGATTTGTCAGGACACACAAGAGTTTATGGTCTTGGAACTTTAAATAATGATAATTACACTTTATCCGAAGTCAAAATCTATCCGAACCCTAATAATGGAAACTTTTATATAATTAATAATGAGAAAATATCTCAGATTAATGCTTTTGATTTGCTTGGTCGCAAGATTGACATTATTTATAACCAAGTCAATAACGAAATTCAAGTTAAACAGGGAAAAGGTGTATTTTATTTGAAGGTCTTATTTAGCAATATGCAGTCTAGCGTAGTTAAAATTGAGGTTTTGTAATCTTTTTAAGTATAAAACCAGGTAGGGGTGGAAAATTNNAATTTTCCACCCCTACCTGGTTTTCAAATGTTTCTCATTCTTACTCGTGAATCCCTTCCTTGAACTCTTCAATCATTTTCTTATTGAAAGCGGGCAAATCTTGTGGTGAACGGCTCGTAACCAATCCCTTGTCGACCACTACTTCTTCATCAAACCAAGCTGCCCCGGCGTTCTGCAGATCAATTTTTACCGATTCAAAAGAAGTCAGTTCACGACCTTTTACAACATTAGCACTAATGAGTACCTGTGGTCCGTGGCAGATCGCAGCAACCGGTTTTTTTTCGTCAAAAAATCCTTTAACAAAATCAATCACCCTGTTTTCTCTTCTTAATTTATCGGGATTGATGACGCCTCCGGGAATAACCAATCCATCGTATTCTGAGGATTTTACGTCGTCTACAATGTTGTCAACCGGATATTCCTGGCCCCAATTGCCATTCGTCCATGCTTTGATCGTTCCGCTTTTCAAACTCACAATTTCCGCCTGCCAGCCCTGTTTTTCAATAGCATCTTTCGGTGACTGCAACTCACTCTCCTCAAATCCGTCCGTAGCCAAAATGGCAATTCGCTTGTTCATATCACTGCTTTTTAATGTTGAACATGTAAGTTACGGGAGGCAGGTGAACATTAAAAACGTTTGCTGTTAAAGAGTGGTAAAGGATGTTAAATGTCTTCTCCCCCCAATTAAGTAACACTATTTGATTTATCACACTTATTTCAGCAGATAAAGTTATCTTCGACGTCGAATGAAAACGATCCTTATTGCTATTCGGGATTACTACCGAAATCACACCGTTTTGTGTAATCTTTTCCTATTGGTTGGCTGGCTAATCATCAATCTTATTCAGGCCGCTTTTACCGGATTGGCACATGATGAAGCTTATTATTGGATGTATTCCAAAAATCCGGATTATGGTTATTTCGACCACCCGCCTGCGATTGCACTTTTAATAAAGGCAGGATATGCAATGTTTCACAATGAACTCGGTACCAGACTGCTGATTGTATTAATGGGACCGCTGTTTCTTTGGTTTACCTTTTTATTAACAAATCGCCATAACTTTTTGTTGTTTTTCATCCTGGCCAGCTCTGTAAGCTGCCTGGAAGTCTATGGGTTTATAGCAGTTCCGGATGCACCATTGTTATTTTTTACCTCAACATTTTTTCTATTGTATAAGCGATGGTCAGAAAACAATAGGCTTGTAGATGCTCTTTTACTGGGACTTAATATTGCAGCATTGCTCTATTGCAAATACCACGGTTTGCTAATTATTTTCTTTACACTGATCTCCAATCTCAGCTTATTGAAAAAGAAACAATTCTACTTAATTGTTGCGATATCTGTAGCGGCATATCTTCCGCACATAATCTGGCAAATAAATAATGATTATCCATCTTATCAATATCATGTGCTGACGAAATCTCAGGATCCTTATAAACCGTTTGATTCATTGATATTTGTATTGGGGCAGTTGATGATTGCTGGTCCATTTACCGGGATTCTTCTTTTTTTTAGTGCCTTCAGGTATCGTGTCCAGAGTTCGACAGAAAAAGCATTGAGATATACTTTCA
>DJFP01000266.1:12285-12916 GCA_002432565.1 Flavobacteriales bacterium UBA5869 | reverse complement strand
TTTGATATTGTTCCGGCAGCAGGAAGTAAATTGATACCTGAATTTTATGGATGGAAAACGTGGGCAGAGCAGATCGAAGAGAACGTGGGTGATACACCGGTTGTTTTTGCAAACTCTTATCAGAAAGCTTCCAGGTATAGCTTCTATACGGGGAATGTTTCCTTATCTCTCAACAATATTCAGTACCGCCGCAATCAGTTTGATATTTGGAATATTGAAGATGGGCTCCAGGGAAAAAGAGTTGTTTATATTCCGAATTGGAAGATTGAAGGAGACAATGTCCATACTTTTCAGACCAACAAGGGAGAAATTCAATATGTCATTATTGATAATTTTCTTTCTTATGCTAAGATAAATATCACTACTCCTCAACCAAGATATACCTTTAAAGCAGGTGATATCATTCAGATTCCTTTAAAATTGAAAAATAATTACGGCAAACCGGTTCACTTTGGAAAGAACCAGGCTTATACGGATTGGTTGGAATTTTGCGTGTTTCATGAAGAAGAGCAAATAGGTGAAGAGAAGATATTGTTACTAAATGGTATGATTCTTTTTGACTCATTGGAAACCAGTGCTTCATTTTCAGCTCCATATCAAAAAGGAGTTTATTATCTGCGCATTTCGATTA
>DJFP01000266.1:8961-12183 GCA_002432565.1 Flavobacteriales bacterium UBA5869 | reverse complement strand
ACATATAATGCATTGTTTTCAAAGGTGTAAATGCGTGTGTCGTAGCTGTCTGTGTCGAACAATGCATAGCGGAGTGTTACGTCGAATGGTAGTTTTTTGGGTTTGAACAATAAATCCTGTGTAAAGATCCACCCGTCTTCCGCAGCATTGCTTTTTCGGTTGATGGTCACATATTCCACACGGCTTTTTAAAGTAAAGCTTTCCAGTACTTTGTATGAAAGGTTAAGACGGTAATTGTTCTGAACGACGTCTTCAATAGTTGTAATGGTTCCGTCTGAATCCCTGGAATTTTTCTGTCTGACCTGCTGCCGGAAACGCGCGTATAATTCAAAGACTTTATTAGGTTTGTAGGTCGGCTGTACTAAAAATTCATATCCTTTGGATGGTGCATCGACCTGGTATTTGATCCAGGGGAATTTAAAAAAATCAACATAAGAACTCACAGACCAGGAAGGGGCCAGTTTTACCTTTATCCCGGAGAACAGTCCGCTTTCGTTCTGCGTATTACTTCCTTCCGAAAATCCATTGTTGTAGAAGGAATAATATCCTTTGGAATAGTTTCGGTAAATAACAGAAACGGAAACGCTCGGGTCTAAAATAGCCATTAAACCGTGCAGTTGGGCAAACGATTTGGAATGTGTGCTGTAGGAAACTTCTCCGAAGAAGTTGAAATTTCTCACCACAAAGTTGTAATCGCCGCTTATGGTAGTCGTTTTTGTACCTCTGAATGCATAGAGGTTATACGGAACGGTGTCTCTTTGAAGTGGTTGATTGTATTGTTGGTTTACAGCCGCAATTCCTGCATTGAAGCGGGTGGAATTGTAACTCAAATAATTCCCGATAACTTGTTCGCTTAACTTGTTCTTTTTGGCAATTTCACTGTTGGTTCTGTGCAGACCTGATAAATCGATGGTAGTGACAAATTCCAGGTCGTCCGTTAAAGAATCATTGATTCCTGAACCGTCTATTTTTTTATTGCTGTAGAAGGTCAGCAGGTTCCATTTTTTATAGCCGATTATTGCTGCTCCTCCCCGAAAGAAACGGTTTTCATCTACGGAAGTGTAAGGTCTTAGCAGGTTAGCCGCTTTTTTGGAGGAAAAAATATCGGCACTTTTTCCGAAAGCATACCCGCTCCAGGTATTCAATCCCTGTCCGATCTGGATCTGATAATCGCCCGCTGCGACAGCCCGAACGTATTTTCCGCCCTTGTAAAATGCATGAAAGGAGTAATAGTCGAAGCCGTTTTTCTGAGAACCCCTGAAGAATTCTTCACCGGGATCTTTTTCAGCAGTAAATCCAAAACTGATGTTGGTCCGGTAAGTGTAGCGGAATCGGGTGTAGTACCTGTCGGCATTGCCGCGGTAATAACTGTTTGAGTTATTTAGAATCGAATCAGAAACGGTCGTATATCCTTTTTTTCGTTCCGGGGTCCGCTGATAGCGTGTGTACCATTCAATTTTTCCGTTTTTAACAGCGTCTTTAAAAGTGATGTGCATACTCTCAAGCCTATCATCAACTTTTACGAATGGAAGTACGAGGAAAATAGTGTTCAGATCCCAATATTTCAAGGATTGGAGTTCATAAATACTGATGAATTTCCCGAACCGTTCCACATGCAGCAGTGCATCTGTAATCTGGACTTCTGTCAATAATCCTAACGAGCGCAGTTCGTCGGGGTTGGTATTGTTGAGGTTGATGGGGTTGTCGTAGAAATAGTTCAGCTGGTCAAAGATATTGGTGAGGTCCAATTCTTCCGATTCGGATTGTTCTGCAATAAATTCAACCCGCTGCTGGATAATCTCATTTCGTTCCTGTCCGTAGAGGAAAGAACAGGTACTGATGAAAAAAAGAAGTAACAGGCTACTTTTTCTCATGCTCTTTGAATTGATAATTTAAACCGAAGTTGGGCGACCAACCCAGTGTTTGGTGGTATTTTGAACCGAGATCGATCGAAAAACCGGAAACTTTATAGCCCAGTCCGAGAGCAAATTCCATGGGTGCGCTTTGAGCTCCGAAACGAATGTAAAGTGACTGAACCGGTTGGTATTCGATGGCACCTTTAAAGGAAATTTTGGTGATGACCTGTTTTTCCACCTCGGCAAAAATCGATACTTTTTTGGATGGGCGATAGTGGCATCCTCCGCGCATAACAGTTGTAAAACGGTCAGTAATCGGATGAATGCGCTGTCTGCCTATATTCATCACTGAGACGCCAACGCTCCATTTTTCTGAAATTTTAGCCAAAATACCGGCTTCTACTGTTCCGCTTATCGTTGAACCGTAATTGCCTCCAAGGCGGAGAGTTTGAATATTCCCCTGGACTCCGACCTGCAGGAAATCAGTAAATTTCATACTGTATCCCAATCCTGCGCGTGTATTTCGGTATTGTTGGTATCCGAAGAATTGTCCACCGGCAGAAATCACCCCGACTTTTAGAGGAATCGCAACGGATAAGGCTTGAGTTTGAAGTTCTTTGGTTAGGAAACGCGTTTCGTAATAAGCTCCGATTGAAATGGTTTTAATGGAAGCTGTAGCTCCGGGATTGTGGTGGTAGGCCCAGACATCATCGAGGCACACGCTCGCATTTGATAATGAAACGGCTCTTGAACCAACCGGGTTCCACCCTTGTCCGAGTGAGAAAAAAGAATGGGTGAATAATAGCAGCAGTAGTAGTAAAAGTCTCATCCTGTTTTATTTTGAGAACAAACGATGTTTGAGTGGAATATTTCGCTTAAAATAATCTTCTTCGGTGATAAAAAACCAGTTGTTTCCGGCATCTGATGAAATGGCATACAACTCATAGTTCTTATCAAACTCTTCAGGGGAATCCTTGCTTATCGTGTATTTGCGCTCAATCCAGTCGCCCTGGGACTTCATATCTTTGAATAATGGGTTGTATAAATTAACCGAATTTTCTCCAATCTTGTTGCTAAAATGTGTGATAAAATTCGAATCTCCCAGTGATGAGTAATGACGGACAACTGCGGGGTGACTTAAACCGGCATATTCCAGCGTATTGTTCTCATTGTATGCCCGAATGTATTTAGACAACTGTTTGTTGAGTCTGTTCTCTTGTTCTGCCGACAAAGTACATGAAAACACAAGTAAAAGAAGAAGGATGAAATTTAAAAGTTTTAGCACGGATAATCCCTTTTGTTTGTGACTAAAATTAAATTATTTTTGACAAAAATCTACTATGAAAAAAATCTTTACACTGCCTGT
>DJFP01000266.1:6123-8908 GCA_002432565.1 Flavobacteriales bacterium UBA5869 | reverse complement strand
ACAGCTCGTGTTATTGTAGTTTATCCGCAGGCTTTAAATAACAGCTGGGGAATGGCAGCCTGGAATAATGGGACTATGCTGGGAAGTACAGCGGATGATCTGAGCTTTATGAACGAACTGATCAATAAAGGACTGAGTGATTACAACGTGAATCCGGCTCGAGTTTATGCAACCGGTTTTTCCATGGGGTCAATTATGTCGCATCACATGGCTTGTGCTATGAATAATCGAATTGCAGCTATCGGTGCAATGGCGGGTACAATGCCTACTTCAGATATCAGTTCTTGTGTTCCGGCATATAAAACTCCGGTTATTCATTTGCATGGAACGGCAGACGGAACTGTTCCCTATGATGGGTCGGCATTGCCTTCTTTGAGCCTGGTTCCCCAAACGATCGATTTTTGGAGAGGAGTTCACGGTTGTGATGCTTCGGCAGATTCTACACGTCTTCCGGATACCGGAACTGATACCATAACGATTGACCGTTTTGTGTATGATAATTGTAATCCGTCAGCTTCATTGGAACTGTGGAGATTCAATGGTGCGGATCACGTTTATTTGTACCAGCCTGTGAATGATATTACAGAAATGATCGAAGTATGGTTATTCCTTAGAAAATGGACCCATTCGAATCCTACAACTCTTGGTTTGGAGAACAAGGAGCTTTCACCGGTAAAAATCAGCCCGAATCCTTCTACAGGATTGGTTCATATCACAACTGAGTATGCCGGGAAAATCCAATTGATGGATTTAAAGGGCGCAGTGGTTTTTGAACAGCAGATCCAGGCCGGAGATACTGTTTTGAACCTGGATGCATTGAATAAAGGAATTTACCTGATGCGTGTTGGTGAGGAAACTCACAAGCTTGTTTTGAACTAAGTCAAACAAATCATAAGTAAAAAGTCCATTCGCTTCCGGCATTGTCGGACGGATGGATTTTTTATTGGAAGTATTTCTCGATTTCTTCTTCGTTCATCGGAACATAGCTGAATGAGCACGAGATCATATCCCGGATGCGGAGTTTCTCAGGGAACTGCACTGCCTGAATCCTCTGGTATTTGGGCTGATCCTGTGAGAAAGTCACTTCGATAAAAGAGTCCGCACTTTCAATTTTATAAAAGCGGTTGAATCCGTCAAGTTTGCGGTAAACGGGGAAAATTGTTTCCATGATTGAAAGCACTGTAAAAACGTAGGGGCGTCCCGCATGTGCGGGACGCCCCTACGTTTTTTGAATAATCAGTATTAATTAACTCTGAAAACAACGCGTCTTCCCTTAGCTAATTTTAAGTCATCGTCGTCACCTTCCTTGATCTCCGGGCTGGGAACTTCACTTCCTTTGCTTTCGGATTTCAACCTGCCTGCCGCAATTCCTTTGGACTGTAAGTATTCTTTTACAACCTGGTTGCGCTTGGTATCCATATCCGCGTAGAAATCTTTTTTCTCAGCCAATTTGTCTTCTTCTTCGTTGTTGTGTCCCATCACGGTTATCGTCATGTTCGGGTTTTCAGTCATCACTTTTGCCACGATGTCCAATGCGGCTTTTGCCTGCTGTGTTAAGAACGTTTTCCCGAATCCGAAGTAAATTTCTTGTTTCTCAATGCGGTCTTTCGTTGACATTTTATCATTATCCGCAACTTGTTTCATGTAAACGGTTGTAGACAATTCGTTTTTGTCTTTGTCAGCATCATAACATTTACAATCTTCGTCTTTATCAAGCATTGTAACCACTACATCGTCAATGTAATAATAAGCTCCGATTACCTGTGTGATTTTTGAGTCTTTCGGCTTTTTGTTTACCTCATATTTGGTGTCCTGGTCAGAAGTAAAGTTCCCGATTGTCAGGAATTTCTCACCACCTTCAGCTTTATAAGAAGCACACACTTTTTCCCAGTTATAAGTGGCATTGAAAACTTTGTTATCCGGATGCTGGATTTGAGTCTGATCGATCAAATGCACTTTCTGGTCCGTACCGAATTCTTTCTTGGAAATATTTGCCCCGATTTGGTTGCATGAATATTTCGAAGCCTCAGACAAGGAAACATAAAAAGAGATACAATATGTAACATCTTTTTTCAAAGGTGTTTTTAATTTGGCAGTAATATATGTTCTTGGCAGCTTATTTCCGTACGAAAAAGCAAATATACCTGCATAGTTTTCACCTTCTTTCGGGTTTTCTTTTCCGTAAGCATTATCCGGAGCGGCCACATCGGGAACTTTAGAATCACTTAAAAAGTAATCGGCTCTTGCTCCTGTAGGGGATTTCCATCCTGTTGCCAAATCAATTTGACCTAACTTTTTTGGTTTCCCTGCATTGGATTCAAATCCTCCGTTATCAATAAGGTTATCTCCTTTTTGAGCGGATGCAATAAGTGGTAATCCAATCAAAGCACCTAATGCAAGTTGTTTTAGTTTCATACTATTTGGTTTCATAAGATTTTACAGTTTTAATGAATGTTTTTACCTTTTCTGGGTCGACATCCGGATAAACACCGTGGCCTAAGTTAACAATATGTCTTTTATTATTACCGAACGAATTTAACATTTTTATCGTTTCAGCCTCAATACTTTGGTGAGAACCGTATAATGCACAAGGATCTAAATTACCCTGCAGCGTCCGGGAATCACCAACTAAAGAGCGCATCACAGGAATATCCATGTTCCAGTCGAGCCCAATCGTATTACAATCTAATTTGGCTAAAGCAGGAATGGATGTGATAGCTCCTTTCGAAAATAAAGTAACCGGAACATCTTCAATAGCTGTAGCTATTTGAGACAAATAGGGAAG
>DJFP01000266.1:0-6037 GCA_002432565.1 Flavobacteriales bacterium UBA5869 | reverse complement strand
CGTCCGTTCAGTTGTTTTACCGTCAAGCGGATTGCTTCCAGCACGTAGCCTAAACGATCTTCGATATCAAAGTCAAATTCCAAACGTTTGGCTTCTTCTTCCGAACGGATAGTATGCTCGAACCAGGGGCCGCGTTTTTCGATCATCTGGTAAGGAATATTCATCGCTTCCGGGATTACCAGGATATCTGAAAATATTATCGCAGCATCCACATCCAGGATATCAACCGGCTGAATGGTCACTTCCGCAGCCAAAGCAGGATTTTCCACCAATTCTTTAAATCCGCTCACACTCTCGCGAACAGCGCGGTATTCCGGTAAAATCCTTCCTGCCTGGCGCATTAACCAAACCGGGTAGCGTTCAATATCTTCGCCTTTTGCAGCACGTAAGATCAAATCATTTTGCAAATTCATCGGTGCAAAAGTAATAAAAACAGTAGGGGCGAAAAATTTTTTACCTCTACTAATTCAAATTTTATGATCATTTTCGAACGATTAATGAATCAAGCCCATTTGATTTCAGTTTTTCCTTTCTCGCTCAGAATTTTGTTGATTGTTGAAAAAGGCTTACTCCCGAAAAATCCGCGGTAAGCAGATAACGGAGACGGATGTGGAGCTTTGAGTATGAAATGCCTGTCCGGATTTACCCTTGCAGCTTTGGCTTGTGCCGGGGATCCCCACAAAACAAAGATTACACCTTCAAGTTGGTCATTAATGGTTTGGATCACATCATCCGTAAATTTCTCCCATCCCTGGTTGGCATGTGAAAGCGGTTGACCTTCACGGACGGTGAGAATTGAATTCAGCAATAAAACACCTTGCTCTGCCCAATGGTTCAAATCCCCGTTTGGCGGTGCCGGAATTCCCAAATCATTTTCCAATTCTTTGAAAATGTTCTGCAAACTTTTGGGCAATGGCCGCACGTGAGAATCACAGCTGAAACACAATCCGTGAGCATGTCCTCTTGTCGGGTAAGGGTCCTGACCCAAAATAACTACTTTGATCTGATCAAACGGACAGCTGTCGAAAGCCCTGAAAATATACTTTCCTTCCGGGAAGATCTGGTTTGGAAAACGACCATATTCCTGCTTGACAAATTGAACCAGGTTTTCAAAATAGGGAGCCTCAAATGAAGATTGGAGCACCTTTTCCCAGGATGGATGTATCGAAACTTTCATTTGGCTAAATTAATTAATCTGTTTTTACTATGTTCGCGATCTAAATTGAAAATAAATGAACTTACCAAGCCGAATCATCCCACTAGTTATTTTCCTGATTGCTTCCATTTTTTCTAACGCACAACAAGAACCAAGGAGTTCGTTTTTCTGGAATAACTATATGCACACCAATCCTGCGATGACGGGAGCAATTTATAGGCATCATGCGAATGCACAATGGCGTGACCAATGGAGGGTCAACGGAGCACCGACAACTTTGTGGCTGAACTATGCCATGAAACTGGATTCGATTAATAGTGGAATCGGGGTCAGTTATGAATATGATGCCGGTGGTATATCCAGATCACATACTGCTTTGCTGTCTTACGCTTACCATCTTCCGATCAAAAATATGTTTTTGTCTTTTGGAGCTTCTGCAGGGTTAAAAACCATGAAAATTAAAGGGTCTGATTTTATTTATTCATCACAAGTTCCGGAAGATCCATCCATTTTTGAAGACAGGCAATTGAATCCTGTGTTTCAATGTGATTTTGGTATTGCCATGCATGGTGAGAACTGGAATACAGGTTTTAGCATTACCCAATTAAATGGGGCTGTGTTTCGTGATAAGTATAGTTCATATACATATAAGATAGTACCGCATTATTGGCTGTTCGGGGATTATACTTTTCAACTTGGGGAGAATTGGAAGCTGACTCCAAGAGCACAAGTTTACACAGATATGAGAAAAGCGGCCTCCACGATTGCACTTGTTGCAACGGTAGATAAAGATATCTGGTTTGGTTTTTCCGGACATTTAGCTTCCGGAAATATTTCAGTGAGCCCGATGGTTGGATACGATGTCGTTGGTAAATTTCGCATTGGTTATATTTATGAATACCCGATTAACAGCACATTCGGCAGTACCCACGAAATCATCCTTTCCTATCAGTTGAAATAACGGTTTTACTTTTATAAAACCGATAAAAAATTTGCTTGGAATTTTAGAATTCGCGAGTTCGCAAAGATGCGAACAGATTTAATGTTAAAACATTGGCAATTAATGGGTTAACTTTTTGATTTAACAATTAAAAATAAGCTGTATAGCTTTGAATTCGGCACTCATAATTCGTAATTCGGAATTAATCAAGTACCTTTGCGCCCAATAAAACAGCAATCATGAGCAACGACATAGAAATTGAAAAGCGCAGAACCTTTGGAATTATCTCGCATCCCGATGCAGGTAAAACAACTCTGACTGAAAAGCTATTGCTTTTTGGAGGTGCCATTCAATCTGCTGGTGCCGTGAAAAACAATAAGATCAAGAAGACAGCTACTTCGGATTTCATGGAGATCGAAAAGCAGCGTGGAATCTCGGTTGCAACTTCCGTAATGGCTTTCCAGTATTCCGGGAAACAGATCAATATTTTGGATACTCCGGGTCACAAGGATTTTGCAGAAGATACTTACAGAACACTAACGGCTGTTGATAGTGTGATCCTGGTAATTGACTGCGCCAACGGGGTGGAGGAACAAACCAAGCGCTTGATGGAAGTTTGCCGCATGCGTAAAACGCCGGTAATTATCTTCATTAATAAAATGGACCGCGAGGGAAAAGACCCGTTCGAATTGCTCGATGAATTGGAATCTTCCCTGGACATTAAAGTACGTCCTTTGGCATGGCCTATCGGAATGGGAGACCGATTTAAAGGAGTTTACAATATTTACGATAAGAATATCAACTTATTTGCCGCGAATAAAACCAAGATCTCAACAGATATCGTTTCACTTTCGGATATCAATTCTTCGGAATTGGATGAACTGGTGGGAGAAAAGCCAGCGGCAGAATTGCGCGAAGAATTGGAAATGGTGGAAGGAGTTTACGATGCTTTTGATCGTAATTCATACCTTGCAGGAGATGTTGCACCGGTATTTTTCGGTTCGGCAGTAAATAACTTCGGTGTCAAAGAATTATTAGATACGTTTGTACGAATTTCTCCATCTCCGAGAGGAAGAGATACTGATGCCGGACGTATGGAACCGGCAGATAAAAAATTCTCCGGATTTGTATTTAAGATCCACGCGAACTTAGATCCGAAACACCGCGACCGGATTGCCTTCCTACGCATTGTTTCGGGAAAATTCGAGCGAAATACCTTTTACAACCACGTTCGTTTGGATAAGAAATTCAAATTCCCGAACCCTACATCGTTCATGGCCCAGGATAAAAGCGTCATAGACGAAGCTTTCCCAGGAGATGTAATCGGGTTGTATGATACCGGGAACTTTAAGATCGGTGACACATTGAACGAAGGAACACCTTTCATGTTTAAAGGAATTCCAAGTTTCTCCCCGGAATTATTCCAGGAATTGGAAAACCTCGATCCGATGAAATCCAAGCAGCTGGAGAAAGGGATTACCCAGTTGATGGACGAAGGAGTGGCTCAAATGTTCATTCAGCAGCCTGGTAACCGAAAAATTATCGGTACGGTAGGACAACTTCAATTCGAAGTAATTGCATACCGTTTGGAACACGAATACGGTGCGAAATGCCGTTTTGTGCCTAGAAATTACCACAAAGCCTGCTGGATCACAACCGATAACGAAGCGCAGTTAAACGACTTCAAACGTGCGAAATCGCAATACCTGGCAAAAGATAAAGACGATAACCTGGTCTTCCTGGCAGAAACATCTTTCTTATTGCAAATGGCGGAAAAAGACTACCCGGATTTGACATTCCACACAACCAGCGAATTCAAACTGGAGGCGAAACACGCGAATTGATTCAAAAGTTAAAATTCAAAAAAGCACGCGATTTATCAAGTGCTTTTTTTATGACCAATTCACCAATTCTAACTAAGTGTGAAGAGTAATAACAAGGAAATAAACAGTGAGTATATTCTGTCTGAATGGAAAAAGGGAAATACACGCATTGATTGGCAACCTTTGACAATTAAAGAAAAAAGACAATGGTTGTTGGCTTGTTTGAAGTGGAGCGGGCTTCCCAAGCAAAAAATCCCTTCATTTGATTATACAATAGATGGAAATGACGTACTTGTAGATCTTGATTTCTATTGTTTGCTGGGAGAAGTGTTTTTTGGTTACAGAGGTTATTTCGGGCAGGATTTGTATGGATTCAATGATTGTTTTTGTGAGATAGCCCTTTTTGAAAAAACGAAAAAAATGGTTGAAAAGGGTGCGAAAGTCATTATCAAAAATCCGGAAAATTTAAAACAGGTTTTAACGGATGAGATTTTCTCAGAACTACTTAAAATATTCCATTCCAAAGGATTTCTGATTGAGTTGGTGTAAAATGGATACAGATTCAACATGTATTTTCAGTTTTTCTGCGATCCTCTGCCTCAGTGGGAAAATAAATAACTGCACCAAGGGTATAGAGCATGAAGCACTTTGCGCTCTTCCATTCTCAGCGGTGGAATAAAATGAGCTGTGCTGAAGGTAATTGTAAAAATAAATCAGCTTAATCAGCGCGATTTGCGGGAACTATTAAAGTTCAGGTAGTTCGTTCAGGTAAACCTCCGGATTCTTGCATTCCACAATTACGTGGTTCAATCCGTTCGTCATCCAGAAATAAGCGGCTTTGCTTTTTTGAATGTAATTGCTTGTCTGCAGGAAAACCTTTTCATCCAGGTTGATCTCCGAAGCCTTGCATTCCACAATCAGTTTCGGATTGCCGTAAGAATCAACCACCACAATGTCACAACGCCTGTTCTGGCCGTTGATCTTCAATAAATGCTCGCTGTTGATTCGCTCAATAGGCGTTTTTTTGTGATCGATGAGGTAATGGATTACATGCTGTCTAACCCATTCTTCCGGAGTCAGCAGTAATTTCTTTCTGCGGATAATGCACCACACAAAAAAATCCGCCTTCTCTTTCGAAAGCTTGAGTTGTGCAGAAGGCAGATTCAACGAAGGATAAGACATAATTAATTACAAAATTACGAATTCCTAATTACCAATCGGAAATTTGTAATGACGGAAAACTTTCCGTCTCAATTGATATTTCGACCAATAAATAATCCCATAATTCGTAATTCGTATCCCGATAATTATCGGGACGAAATTCGTAATTTTGAGTATGGATTACAAAGCACTTCTCAAAGACATCAAAAACGGTGATTTCAAGCCTTTATACGTGTTGCATGGCGAAGAACCGTATTTCATCGACCTGATCTCAGATGCAATCAGTGAAAATGCGGTAGACGAATCCGAAAAAGATTTCAACCTGGCGGTTTATTACGGACGTGATATTGATGCTTTGACACTCATGAGCGAAGCCCGCAGCTTTCCGTTCATGGGAACACGCAAAGTAGTCATTGTCCGTGAAGCACAGGACATGAAAGACATTTATGAACTGGAAAAGTTACTTCCGAATTTGGTGGAAAGCAACATCCTGGTTATTTGCCATAAATACAAAGCACTCGACGGAAAGCGCAAATTCACCAAAGAGATTGCGAATGTAGGAGTGAATTTCAAATCAGAGAAAGTCAAAGATTACAACCTCACGGAATGGATTGCTTCGTACGTCCGCTCCGAAGGATATGAAATTACGTCGAAAGCAGCTGCTTTACTGGGAGAATTCCTGGGGAACGACCTGTCGCGCATAGTCAATGAACTGGATAAACTGGCAATCGTTCTTGAAAAAGGGACCAAGATCTCAGACATTCATATCGAAGAAAATATCGGTATTTCGAAAGACTACAACGTATTCGAGTTGGTAAATGCCATTGCGATCAGGGATACTTTAAAAGCATTCCAAATAGCAGACTACTTTGAGAAAAATCCGAAAGATCACTCCATTATTGTGGTGATCCCATCCGTTTTTAAGTTGTTCACCAACATGATGCGTGTGCATTTCGC
>DJFP01000274.1 GCA_002432565.1 Flavobacteriales bacterium UBA5869 | reverse complement strand
AGCACAGGACATGAAAGACATTTATGAACTGGAAAAGTTACTTCCGAATTTGGTGGAAAGCAACATCCTGGTTATTTGCCATAAATACAAAGCACTCGACGGAAAGCGCAAGTTCACCAAAGAAATTGCGAATGTTGGAGTGAATTTCAAATCAGAGAAAGTCAAAGATTACAACCTCACGGAATGGATCGCTTCATACGTCCGCTCCGAGGGATATGAGATTACTTCGAAAGCAGCGTCACTTCTGGGAGAATTCTTAGGAAATGACCTTTCACGCATTGTCAACGAATTGGATAAACTGGCGATCGTTCTTGAGAAAGGAACCAAGATCTCAGATATCCACATCGAAGAAAATATCGGTATTTCGAAAGACTACAACGTATTCGAATTGGTAAACGCCATTGCCATTCGGGATACTTTGAAAGCATTCCAAATAGCTGATTACTTTGAGAAAAATCCGAAAGATCACTCCATTATTGTGGTGATCCCATCCGTTTTTAAGTTGTTCACCAACATGATGCGTGTGCATTTCGCACCGAACAAATCCCCGGAAGCCATTGCCTCTTCGGTTGGGCTTCATCCCTTTGTAGCGAAAGAACTGATCCGAAACTGCCCGAATTATCCGCCGAAGGTTTTAGCGCGCAATGTGGAGATCTTGCATAATTACGATTTAAAAGCAAAAGGAGTGGGGAACAGCTCCACTTCAGACGGTCAGTTACTGAAAGAAATGTTGGTTCAAATACTCCATTAATGAGACGCTTTTTCCTTTTACAAATTCCCGATTCGGAAACATTTCACCTTCCGGAAGAAGAATCCAAGCACATCGTTCGGGTCTTGCGTTCCGAAGTGGGAGACCGGTTCCTGTTATTGAATGGGAAAGGTTTGATTGTAACAGCTGAGATTACAGACGCTCATCCCAAAAAGTGCCAGGTAAAAGTGGTGTCCAAAGAAACGAAGGTCCGCGTGGGAAATGGGTTTCATTTGGCAATTGCGCCAACGAAAAATCTTGATCGCATGGAGTGGATGGTGGAAAAGATTGTTGAAATAGGGGCGAGCAAATTGACCTTCTTGAATTGTGATCGTTCCGAACGCGTCCAGCTGAAGTTAGACCGTTTGCAGCGTGTTGCCATTTCTGCCATGAAACAGGCGCAACATGATTTTTTGCTCGAGATCGAAGGATTGCAAAGCTTTTCCGATTTTATTGCAAACAACCCGAATGGGGGAATTGCACATTGCATGGACGGAGAGAAGAAATCAGTTCGTGAATTGGACTTTCCGTCACGAATTTTAATCGGCCCGGAAGGAGATTTCAGCGAATCGGAATTAAAACAGGCTTTGAAACATGGATATGAAGCCGTACATTTGGGAGAATCGCGCTTGCGGACAGAAACCGCCGGAATGGTAGCTTGTGTATTGGCAGTTAATAGTTAAGAGAATGAAAATAGGATTAATAATCACCACGCTTTGTTTGAGTACGATCGGATTCGCACAGGGAAGTTATCAAATTGCATTTCTGAAATACAGCGGAGGGGGAGATTATTATGCCAATCCTACAGCTTTGCCGAATCTGGCCCAGTTTTGCAATGTAAATCTTGGAACAACCATTTCGAAAGAAGCTCCTTATGTGGATGTCGGAAGCCCGGAATTGAGTTTGTACCCTTTCGTTCACATGACAGGTCACGGAAATGTGGTTTTTTCACTGACGGAAGCTGAAAACCTGCGAAACTACCTGCTTGGAGGCGGGTTTCTTCATATCGATGATAACTACGGAATGGATAAATTTATCCGCGAGGAATTGAAAAAAGTATTCCCGAATAATTCTCTGGTGGAGCTTCCTTTTTCACACCCGGTTTTTCACCAGAAATATGATTTCAACGGCTTGCCAAAGATTCATGAGCACGATGGTAAACGACCCCAGGCTTTCGGAATTATTATTGAAGGAAGATTGGTTTGCCTGTATACTTTTGAAACCGATTTAAGTGACGGCTGGGAAGATCAGGCGGTCCACAATGATTCCGAAGAAAAACGCAAACAAGCCCTGCAAATGGGAGCAAACATCCTCATGTACGCTTTTCTTGGAGGCGCTAAATAATTCTCCTTCTTTTTTTCTTTCTGAATCCCAATCTGTTGCGATCAGTCACGGCTGATCGGCTACGAATCTTGTTCTGCCACATTCTCATTCTGTCATCTCTGTTAACAGATGCTAAAACCCTTTTTTCTTTCACCGCTTTTAGCTACATTGATATCAGTTCACATCTAAAAAATAAGAAGTTATGAGTTGGTTATGGGCATTAATAATAGGAGGTGTTGCCGGTTGGCTGGCTGGAGCGATTATGGATAGCGACAGAGGCGGGATTTTCTTCAATATTATTTTAGGAATTCTCGGAGGTATCGTTGGTACCTGGCTGTTCGGGTTGCTGCACATTTTTGCGCCCGATAACATTTGGGGAGTATTATTGACTGCAACGGTGGGGGCAGTTGTCATCATTGTAATAGCCCGCCTGATTACAGGAGGTAAAGTGTAATAAAAAAACTGTGGGGGCGTGATATTCCGCGTCTGCCAAGTA
>DJFP01000167.1:14986-19675 GCA_002432565.1 Flavobacteriales bacterium UBA5869 | reverse complement strand
ACGATCGATCAAAACAAAAGAAGCTGCTGAATTCAAAGCTTTATCGTAGTATTTCGGGTGATCTACAAAAACCAAATCTCCCGGTTCCACCCGATGTATTTCATTTATCCCGGTTACGATCAGGGATTCATCTCCAACTACTTTTCTGCCCAAAAACTGTGCAATCGCACCAATGGTATGTATACTTCCGATTTTCATAGACTTTCTCCCTATAAAAGTAAGTCCTTCTGAAATCGATTTCCTTAAAAAATCAATTACTTATAAAATCAGGATTGTTTACAAATCACTCATGAACGCGTACGCAGCACCATACGTATTATGAACAACGTAACTACAAGTACGATTATGATAATTGACCGGTTACGATTCCTTTTATTCTCAACTTTCTCCTTTTCTGCTTTAATTTCATCAAGATAATTCAACACCTCTTTTTTTTGATCTTCACGTAAAGGCAAGTTTTTCTGAACCCTAACAATTCGTGTACCTATAGCTGTTTTATCATCCAAATATCTTGAGAAAAGTTTGAACTGTAAATCGGTTAATTCCCTATCATTTAACCCCGAAACTAAGCCGGAAAAGCCTGGGTGCAAGAACATCGCATTCAATTCAGCATCATTTTTTTGTTCTTTAATATAGAGAAGAAAATAACGAATAACTTCTTGTTTGATGTTGGTTTGATCTGTTTCCTGAAACAAGACTATATAAGAATACAAAGCGATAACCCGCGTTAAATCCTTATTTGCAAACGCTTGTTCCAAAGCCATTAACAACCGATTCTTGTCTTCCGATGTAATTGAAGATAAGATCTCATTGGTTTCAGGTAAGTCTTTAAAATTTCTATCAAGAGAAATCGACATAGTCACTCCTGAAAGATCAGTTTTAATCAATGCTAATCGCTCCAGCATCGACCTAACTTTAGGCGGATAGTTTTGATTCATCTTTTAATAGTTGAAAATCTTTTCAAGGGCTGCCTGTACTTTATCAGCATTCGGCAGCAGTTCTGCTTCCAGCGTTGAATTTAAAGGAATAGCCGGCGTATCAATCGCACCGACCAAACCAATAGGAGCATCCAAATACTGGAAACAATCTCTTTGAATTCTTCCTGCCAGACCAAGTGTAAAGGATGCTTCAACTGATTCCTCCGTTACCAGCAACACTTTTCCGTGCTTTTCAACAGAAGCAGTAATAGCTTCCATATCCAGCGGATTAATGGAACGAAGATCCAGGATTTCTACTTTCCCTTCAAACTGTTTAGATGCCTCCAAAGTCCAATAAACCCCGCGTCCGTATGTAATAACCACGCAAGACTCCCCTTTTTCTATTGCTGCTGCGGAAGCTTCCTGCACGATGCGGGCTTTCCCGATAGGGATGATGTAATTTTCATCCGGTTCGATGGACATAGCACCTTCTGTACCTGCAATTTTAGACCAGTACAAGCCTTTATGCTCGAGAATTACTACTGGATTCGGATCATAATACGCAGCTTTTAACAGTCCTTTTAAATCGGCTCCGGTAGATGGGTAAACTACTTTAATTCCGCGAATATTTGCCAAAACTGACTCAACACTTGAGGAATGGTAAGGACCACCTGATCCGTAAGCTCCGATCGGAACTCGAATCACACAGCTAACCGGCCATTTTCCGTTAGACAAATAATTGGAACGGGAAACTTCCGTAAATAACTGGTTCAATCCCGGCCAGATATAATCCGCAAACTGAACCTCCACGAATGGTTTTAGTCCAACTGCAGACATACCAACCGTTGAACCGATAATAAATGCTTCCTGGATAGGAGTATTGAAAACACGGTCATCACCAAAAGTTTGAGCAAGCGTAGCAGCCTCCCTGAAAACACCGCCCAACCTTCCTCCGACGTCTTGTCCGTAAAGCAATGCTTCCGGATGCTCAGACATAATTTCACGCACAGCGAATAAAGCACTGTCAACCATAACAGTTTTCTTCTTCCCTGCCGGCTCGCGCTCCCCCTTCTCTTCCGTAACCGGAGATGGCGCAAAAATAAAATCTGTAACACTTGCCGGTTGCGGATCTTCAGCATTCAACGCTTTTTCATAATCTTCATCGACCAACTTGCGTACATCTGCTTCAATGTTGATGATATCCGCTTCTCCTTCAAGTTCACGAATGATTTCCTTTAGTTTCGGATAAGGATCACGTGTTGCAGCTTCTTCCAAATCATCACGATACCATTCCTTTCGAACACCTGAAGTATGATGACCTAAAAGCGGAACTTTGGCATGAATAATAAAGGGTCTTCTTTCCTTTCTTACGATTTCAAAAACCTCCTGAACAGTTTGGTACGACAAATCAAAATCACTCCCATCTATTGTTCTGACTTCAATCCCCTTAAATCCTTGAGCATAATAGCTAATATCCTGGGCTCTTGTCTCAGCTGCATTTGCTGAAATATCCCATCCGTTATCCTGAACCAAATAAATGATCGGGAATTGTTTTAAAGCAGCCATTTGAAAGGCTTCGGAAACTTCTCCTTCTGTACAGGAAGCATCTCCCAATGAACAGACAACAACCGGGTTTTCACCTTTAAAGTCTTCAGCAAGGCCGGTTTTTTCTTTATATTGAATCCCCATCGCAATTCCCGTAGTTGGAATAGCCTGCATACCGGTTGCAGAAGACTGATGCGGGATCTTCGGCATATCATCACGCTTCAAAGAAGGGTGTGAATAGTAAGTCCTTCCGCCTGAAAACGGATCGTCTTTTTTTGCAAAAACCTGCAGCATCAGCTCATATGGAGTCATACCAATACCCAACAAAATACTATCATCACGATAATATGGGGAAACCCAGTCCTGGGGTTTTAACTGCAAACCAACAGCCAGCTGGATTGCCTCATGACCTCTGGAAGTTGCATGAACATATTTTGCCGTAACTTCTTTATTTGCTTCATATTTTTCCGCAAGGGTTTTTGCCGTAGCCATTAATCGGAATGCTTTCAACAAAACATCTTTGCTTGTCTTCACAGTAGAGTTTATGGTCTTCGAAAGAATATCTGCCATTTTGGGGATGTATTTTGTAACAAAGATAAGATTCAAAAAGGAAATGATTCCTATATGAACAGAATAATCAGTGCTATTCCTAACAAAATATACCTTTACTTCAAAATAGAAAGATATCTTTCCAGACTTTGTTTTTCAACCTCAGCTATAAAACGAATGAAAGCATCCTTGTTTCCGGAAGTTTGAACTTCGTCAAGTGCTTCGTAATAGCTGTAACGTGATGTATTATCACCTTTGATGTTTGCAATTACAAATCCGTTTTGCAATAGGATCATATTCATGATCAAACGGGATGTCCTTCCGTTCCCATCTATAAAGGGATGTATGGTTACCAAGCGTTCATGCATTTCCGCAGCTAATACTATTGGATGCAGGCTCAACCTGTTTCTTTCATACCAAATGAAATAATCTTCCATTTGCTTTTCGACCAGGTAAGGAGCAGGTGGTACGTGACCGCTTCCCTGAATCATTACCTGAATCCTTCGATATCTTCCTGCTTCTTCGGGAATTATCCCCCGAAGAATTAAATTATGAATACTTAAAACTTCTTTTTTCGTAAGTACAGATTCTTTGGAAATCAATTCCTTTACGTAGTGAATTGCATCCCCGTGATTAATTGCTTCCAGATGCTCTCTCATACTCTTTCCGGAAACAGTTAATCCTTTGTTAATTACAAGATCTGTTTCACGAAGGGTTAAGGTGTTTCCTTCAATCCGATTACTCTCAAAGGTGTATTCCAACTCCAAAGCTTCAGTAATCCGATGGTTTTCAAACTCTCTGATTTGATCCAGTTGACGCTTTAACTCATCTATTTCACCTAAAGTTTTTTCAATGGATAAATCTTCAAATTTTCTTTTGGGATAATAACTTGCCAATTCTTCCTGAACCATTGACAAAACCTCATCTGCAAATGCATATTGTTTTACCTCGGATAAAACCTTTTCCATTAACCAGGCTTTCATTAAATCATCCCGGTTGATAGAAAGAATATTTGAGATCTGAACAAGTTGTGATTCTGTTGGCAGCCGCTTCCCGTTTTCAAATT
This sequence comes from Flavobacteriales bacterium UBA5869, assembly GCA_002432565.1. Taxonomy (GTDB): domain Bacteria; phylum Bacteroidota; class Bacteroidia; order Flavobacteriales_D; family Crocinitomicaceae; genus Fluviicola. The sequence goes on along the minus strand of DJFP01000167.1, from coordinate 15,598 downwards.
TGCTAATCAAGGATTGATCAACTCCAAGCAGATTTGCAAGTTCGCGAGAACGCATTCCTTTTGATTTTCTAGCCTTTTGAATCACCTCCTTCATAATTGACACGTTTTTTCATGACTAATTTAGTCACTTTTTTTAGTTTTCACAAAAAAAAGAGAGAAGTAATCTTCTCTCTTAAAAATATTGAATCATTTATTATGTTCAATAATGTAATCTAGTACCTTTTGAATCAAGTGAACCCTGTCTTTTCCGATCACATTGTGTTTATGCATCGGATAGTGGAAAAAGTCAATCTGAATTCCAAGATCTATGAACTTCTTGATCAATGCATCATTATGCTGTGGAACTACTACGTCATCTACTGTTCCATGGATTAACAATAAATCTCTTTTTAATTTGTTTGCGTGTGTAAATAACGACGCTTCTTCATATCCCTTGGCATTTTCCTCCGGACGATCCATGTAACGCTCACCATACATTATTTCGTAATATTTCCAGTCGGTAACCGGACCACCGGCAACTCCGACCTTAAATGTCCCGGACTGCTTCAACATTAAGGATGTTGTCATAAAACCTCCGAACGACCATCCATGAACTGCAAAACGAGATGTATC
>DJFP01000167.1:3378-14951 GCA_002432565.1 Flavobacteriales bacterium UBA5869 | reverse complement strand
AAAACCTCTCTCCCCGGACCCGCGATTATCCAATGTAAATACCAGGTAACCTTGTTCTGCCATCCAGTACATCCATAAGTTTGCTCCGTCTAACCAGGAATTGGTGATCATCTGTGCATGCGGCCCACCGTAAACATAAACCATCACCGGATATTTTTTATTCGAATCGAAATTACTCGGCTTGATCAATCTTGTATACAAGGTAGAACCATCCTCCGCCTTAATTTGCCCGATATCTGCCGTCCCGATCTGCACATCGGCCAACTTGTTTTTTGAAACAGAAAGTGTTTTAGTGATTTTACCTGTAATTGTTTTTAATTCAACTTTTCCCGGAACTGAGTGTGAAGAGTATTGGTCGATAATATACGTCCCCATATCATTGATCACAATTCCATGTGTTCCTTCTTCCAATGTCAGACAACGTTGCTTTCCATTTAAATCAACAGCATAGAACAGGGTATTTAATGGGCTTGTCCCGGTTGCAGCAAAAACAATTTCTTTCCCTTTATTAATTGATTGTAAAATCTCTTTCGTAACGAACTTGTTCGCTGTTAATTGCTTGATCAAAGTACCGTCTAATGAATAATAGTACAAATTATTAAATCCGTCCTTTTCAGATATCCACACGAAATTATTCGAGTTCGCCGTTGGAAAAAACGCAGGGTGTTCCGGTTCCACCCATTTTTCATGCTGTTCTTCTAAAATAGTCTTGACAAATGCTCCTGTTTTTGCATCATATTGATTCAGCCACATATGATTTTGCTCACGATTCACTTCAGCAATCAAAACAAATTTCTCGTCCGGTGTCCAGCTTAGGTTTGTAAGATAATTGTCCGTCGCTCCTTTTGGGGTAATATAAACAGTATTTTTATCCGAAACAGAATAAATTCCCACCTTCGGTTTTTCCGAACCTTGTCCGGCCATTGGATACTTAATGCTCATCAATTCGGCTGGAACTTTTGTAACATCTACCAAAGGATATTCTTTTACGTTCGTTTCATCTTTTTGATAGAATGCCAGGTAATTCCCCTTTCCAGACCAGAAAATACCGTCTGAGATCCCGAATTCACTTCGGGCGATCGTTTGTCCGGAAACAATGTTTTTATCCGTATTGGAAGTGACAGCGATCTTTTCGCCTTTTGAGTTAACGATCCACAAGTTGTTCTCAACCGTATATGCAACACTTCCGGTAGTCATTTCATACTCCGCACCGGTACCCTCATCCGCAACAGTAACCAGCTTGGATCCTGTTTTTGATTTCAGGTTCAGCAAATAATAATTATTCCCGTCTGTTAACACCAGCTCATCCTCATTTTTAAAGGAAAACCCATAAAAATTGTATAACTGCGATCCCAGAATTTTATTTACATCCTGGATCGTAAACAATTGCTCCGGGTCCGTTTTTTTCACAGAAGCCTGATACATGGTTTGGTAATTGTTACTTACATAAACGTAAGAATCTGTTCCCGGGATCCAAGTGATTGAATTACACTGTTCATCTCTAAAAGCCCTGTTCTGCTGCATTACTGCATCTGAAAGTGTCAATTGCTTCTTCTGGGCAACCGCCCCAAATCCTAGGACAACAAATAATGTTAACCCAACATACTTATTCATAAATTATAGTCTTTGAATGAATTTATTAAAAAACGTTTCAAGCGGCAAACCAACTTGAAAGCAATGATCCAGTGTCTCTATCAGGTTTTCTTGCAAAATCAATTCCGCATCGAACTTTGTAAAGAAATACCATTGCTTATTGAGAATATACGGTTGTTTCTCCGCTTCTTCCTTGAATTCTTTCGGAGCAATTTTATTGCGTTCTCCTCTAACTTCGCCAAATACTTTGACAAATTCTTTATCTGTAATCAGAGAATTGAATTCTTTCAGATTGTGAGCAATTCCTTCACGCACCAAAAACAAATCATCCTTTTCTATTTCATAAACACCTCCGTAAACACGCACTTCTTCCGGTCCAAACTCAAAGTAAACTCCATGTATACTTTTCGACTTCTTGCCATTTGGTGCTACCACTGCAGAACACATGGTCTTATAGGGAGTCTTGTCTTTAGAGAAGCGAATATCTCTGTTGATCCGGAAAATACATTCGGACGCTTTTAAATCCTTAAATGAAGGATGTGACTTTGCCAAATGGTCAATAAAAGCCTGAACAAAATCTGCAAAAGGCTTCTTTACCGAATTTTCGTAGCGTTTCCTGTTTGCATCAAACCAATCTTTATTATTGTTTGCAGCCAGTTCAATAAAGAAATCGAGGTAATCTTTTGTAAAATATGCCATGAGCCAAAGATAGTATTTATCTAATTCGCAAAGTTGTTGATTTTTACAGTTTTTTATGAGTACGATTTTCTGTAAATGAATCCTCTTATCAGACTCATTTCTCTAAAGATTACAGTACATTTGTCGGAAAACAAAAAACACATGGCACAAGTCTCCATAGGACACATTGAAGCAGCTATCGAAAAAGTTGATAGCCTGGACGATAACGCATTAGACAGATTATCGGAAGCACAAACAACTGCACAACCTGTCCTTTTGGGATACATCATGTCGGCAGCACAGGAATATCAAAACGAAGGATTGGAAAGCCTGTTGATCTATTATTTCACTGTTGTTCTGGAAGCTTATTCCCAAGCTGGGCTGCATCCGAAAAGCATAACTGATGAACAAATCGATGAGTTTGAAGAACCTTATTTTCAATTGCTCGATGAATACTTCGAAAGTGAAGATGAAACTATTTTGGAAGATTTTTCAGATCAGCCGGACCTGGTAAAATTCATGGCGATGGAAATCGGGATGGAAGATGCGGAAGGAGTTACTTTAGATGACGAAACTGCAACGCAATTGTTCATTGTGATTTTAGCTATGATCTCTTTACTTTCCAGATCTTTGGACTAACACATGAGAGCACCTCAGGATATTGTCACTGAAATGATGAGCAAGGATGCCTTTTCTCAATGGTTAGGCATCCGAATTCTTGAAATTGAACCCGGATATTGTAAATTATCCATGACGGTTCGCCCCGAAATGGTGAACGGACACCAAACTGCACACGGCGGAATCTCCTACTCTATCTCAGACTCAGCCTTAGCTTTCGCAGCAAACAGCCGCGGACAAAAAGCCGTAAGTATCGAAACTTCTATTGCACACATTGCACCGGTAGCAGTAAATGATGAATTACTTGTAATCTGTAAGGAAATCAACTGCGGAAAAACAATTGCACGCTATGAATCAATTGTTTATAACCAAAATCAAAAAATTATTGCTAAATTTAACGGAACCGTCTTTCGCCACCCGGACCTCTGGTAATNNTATGCAAAATAAACCCCAGTACCTCATCGACTTAGATGTTCGATTAACATGGCACAAAATGTCGCGCATGTACAACCAACGAGCAAACAGCTATGGAATCAGTATGTCTGTTGGTTTCATCCTTCTTCATATTGACCGTGAAGGAACTCCAAGCACTCAATTAGGCCCGCGAATGGGAATGGAACCAACCAGTCTTTCCCGGACTTTGAAAACCATGGAAGAAAAAGGGTTCATTCGTCGGGAAGAAGATAAACTCGACAAACGGATAGTACGCATTTTCCTTACAGAAGAAGGACTAAAAGCACGTTACATTGCCCGCGATGTTGTTTTCGAATTCAATAATAAAGTCATTGAGCGTATTCCAAAAGAACACATCGATATATTCGAATCAGTTGTGAACCAAATCCAGGATATTTTGGACGAGGAAAACTCGAATCCATCAGAAGAGTGAAATATATATCCGTAAAAACGGATTCAATAAAAAATCAATTATGAACAGACACATTAAAAAAGTGGCAATTTTAGGATCCGGAGTCATGGGATCCAGAATTGCATGTCACTTTGCCAATGTCGGATGTGAAGTCCTGCTTCTTGACATCCTTCCGAAAGAACCCAACGATGCTGAGAAAGCAAAAGGACTCACAATTGATAGTAAGCCCGTAAGGAATCGCATTGTAAATGAAGCGCTGCAGTTTGCATTGACTTCCAATCCTTCCCCAATTTACCGCAAGTCTTTCGCTTCCCGAATTAAAACCGGAAACTTTGAAGACGATATGGCAAAAATTGCCGATGTGGATTGGATTATCGAAGTAGTTATCGAACGTTTAGACATCAAAAAGCAGGTCTTTGAAAATGTGGAGAAATTCCGTAAACCCGGAACTCTGGTTTCAACAAATACTTCCGGAATTCCGATTCATTTAATGCTGGACGGAAGATCCGACGATTTCAAAAAACACTTCGCCGGAACACACTTTTTCAATCCGCCGAGATATTTACCTTTATTAGAGGTTATTCCAACGAAAGAAACAGCTCCTGAAATCATCGATTTCTACATGTCTTTCGGCTCCAAAATACTCGGAAAGAAAACCGTATTGTGTAAAGACACCCCCGGATTCATCGGAAATCGCATTGGGGTTTATTCCATGGCAAAAGTGATGGAATTGGCTCAGGATCTAGGTCTCACTATTGAAGAAGCTGACTCGTTAACCGGTGCTATTCTTGAACGCCCGAAAACCGGGACATTCAAGTTGGGTGATTTGGTAGGTTTGGATACTGCTTACAATGTGACAAAAGGATTGCAGGCCAATTTGCCGGATGATCAAATGGTCAAGGACTTAAAAGAATCGAAAGTATTAAACTTCCTGATCGAAAATAAATTCCTGGGAGATAAAACTAAAAAAGGTTTCTACTATAAGGAAAAAGATGCTTCAGGCACCGTTAACCGTTTTGCACTTGATTTGGAAACATTGGAATACCGACCGATGCAGAAAGCTAAATTCCCGGTATTAGAGATGGCAAAACAAGCCCCTGACTTAAAAACCCGTTTAGGAATGCTCTTGCTCGACAAATCAAAAGCCGGAGATTTATTGAGAAAACATTACGCCTCATTATTTGCTTATATTTCTCAACGCGTTCCTGAAATTTCAGATGTGCTTTTCAGTATTGATGATGCTATTAGCTCAGGATATGCCTGGACTTACGGACCGTTTGAAAACTGGGACATGATCGGCGTTAAGAAAGGGATCGAACTGGCAGAAAGCGAAGGATACACTGTTGCCGAATGGGTAAAAGAACTCGTTGCCGCAGGAAACAATACGTTCTATAAATCGGAAGGCGGTAAAAAATACTTTTACGACATTGCTTCAAAATCTTACAAGGTAATCCCGGGAACAGAGCATTTGGTAATTCTGGACGCGTTGCGCGAGACCAATAAGGTTTGGGGGAATTCAGATACAACCTTAGTAGATTTGGGTGATGGTATCCTGAACCTGGAATTCCACACGAAAATGAATACAATCGGCGGCGGCGTGATTGAGGGAATCAACAAATCACTTGATTTAGCCGAAAAAGAATACAAAGGTTTGATTATTTCGAACACCGGCGGAAACTTCTCAGCCGGAGCAAATGTCGGGATGATATTCATGATGGCTGTCGAACAGGACTACGATGAATTAAACTTCGCCGTAAAAGCATTCCAGGACACGATGATGCGTGTTCGATACTCCAATATCCCTGTAATTGTAGCTCCGCATAATATGGCTTTGGGTGGTGGCTGTGAACTATCCATGCATTCGGATAAAGTCGTTGCACATGCGGAGCTTTACATGGGATTGGTTGAGTTTGGTGTTGGTTTGATTCCCGGAGGCGGCGGTTCGAAAGAATTTGCAAAACGCTTCTCCGAAGAATTAAAAGAAGGTGATATCAAGATCAACCGCCTGCGTGAACGCTTCCTTTCAATCGGACAAGCGAAAGTTTCAACTTCAGCTTACGAAGCATTCGACCTGGGCTACTTAAGACCGGGAACAGATGAAGTGATCGTTTCCCGCGAATACCAATTAACCCGGGCAAAAGCCGCTGCATTGGAATTAGCCGACAAAGGATACATTGCTCCGAAAAGAGAAAAGAACATCACGGTTCTCGGACAAGAAGGACTCGGAATCATTTACGTTGGCGCAAACTCTATGAAATCCGGACACTACATGTCTGAGCACGACCAGGTTATTTCCGAAAAATTGGGCTGGGTCATGTGCGGCGGTGATTTGAGCGAAAACACAGTCGTTTCCGAACAATACTTATTGGACCTGGAGCGAAAAGCATTCGTGGAATTGTGTCAGCAGCGCAAAACTTTGGAGCGTTTGGAGAGCTTAGTAAAATCAGGTAAAATTTTGAGAAACTAAAAGACTAAAGACCTAAGACAATAGACTAAAGATAAAAGTATGTCGAAGCATAATTTTAGAAAACTGGAAATTTGGATTCAATCAATGAACCTTGTAAAAGATGTTTACGAAGTAATTGCATTATTCCCTGTTGATGAACGCTTTGGATTGAAATCTCAAATGTCGAGATGTGCAATTTCAGTTCCTTCAAATATTGCCGAAGGAAGCAGTCGCTCCTCAATCAAAGAGTTTTCTCACTTTTTAGATATTGCCTTAGGATCTAGCTTTGAATTAGAGACACAACTTATTATCGCTCAAGACCTATTCAATGTTAACAATTTCGAACTCATTGAAAAATGCCAAAACTTACAGCGCATGATAACCGGTTTCAAGCAAAAAATTAATAATTAAGAGGGCTAGACTAAAGCTAAAGAACTTGAATCAAGTCTTTAGTCTTTAGTCTTCCGTCTCAAATCTTAAAAATATGTCACAAAAAGCATATATCGTAGCGGGATTCCGCTCAGCAGTTGGAAAAGCAGGGAAAGGAGGATTTCGGTTCTACCGCCCTGATGACTTGGCAGCACGTGTCATCGAGCACCTCGTTGCAAGCGTTCCACAAGTAGAAAAAACACGCATCGACGACGTAATCGTGGGGAATGCAACTCCGGAAGCAGAACAAGGATTGAACGTGGGTCGTTTGATCTCCCTGATGGGATTAAAAACCGATAAAGTTCCGGGAATGACTGTCAATCGCTACTGTTCTTCCGGACTGGAGACGATCGCCCTGGCGCAGGCAAAAATTGAAGCCGGAATGGCAGATTGTATCATCGCTGGCGGCGTGGAATCCATGTCGGTAATGGCAATGGGGGGCTGGAGAATTGTCCCGAACCCAAAAGTGGGAAAGGAGAATCCGACCTGGTACTGGGGAATGGGATTGACCGCAGAAGCTGTTGCAGAACAGTTCAAAGTAAGCAGGGAAGATCAGGATTTATTTTCTTTGAAATCCCATGAAAAGGCACTAAAAGCTATTGCTGAAGGAAGATTCAAAGAAGATATCGTTCCTATTGAAGTAGAACACATCTTTTTGGACGAAAATGAAAAAAGACAAACGAAGAAATTCATTGTTGATACCGATGAAGGACCACGTGCTTCTACCATTGAAGGGCTCGCAAAATTGAAACCGGTTTTCGATGCAATGGGAAGCGTAACTGCGGGAAACTCTTCTCAAACTTCAGACGGAGCTGCTTTCGTAATGGTCATGTCTGAGAAAATGATGAAAGAATTGAATATCGAACCGATTGCACGCCTGCACAGTTATGCCGTAGTTGGTGTAGAACCGCGCATCATGGGAATCGGGCCGGTAGACGCAATCCCAAAAGCATTGAAACAAGCGGGAATGAACCTGAACGACATTAACTTATTCGAATTAAATGAAGCATTTGCTTCCCAGTCTTTGGCGGTGATACGCGAAGTTGGTCTAAACCCGGATATCGTGAACGTCAACGGCGGAGCAATCGCATTGGGACACCCGCTCGGATGTACCGGAGCCAAATTGACTGTACAAATCATCAACGAACTACGCCGCAGAAAAGAAAAGTACGGAGTGGTAACCATGTGTGTGGGAACCGGACAAGGTGCAGCAGGCGTGATCGAATTACTGAAATAAGTACTTCAACTTCANNGATTAATGGCGTTTTTCCTGTTATAATTTTCTAAAAACGCAAATCCAGCTAGCTTTTTCTTAATTTCGAAAGAAATATGGAAAATACGTCTCAGAAAATAGCGAAAGTACAAACGACAAGTCACGCGTTGATCATCGCTTCCATCCTGGTCGTAATCCTTTACCTGGGCCGAAGCCTGATTATTCCTTTGATCTTCGGAATTATCCTCTGGCTTTTGATGCGGAAAGTTCGTTCGCTTTTTTACATGATCGGACTGGGCGATAAATGGTTTCCAAAGTGGTTGAAAACACTGCTTAGCTCTGCTATCCTTTTTTCAACTGTCTGGGTCATTGGAATGATCTTCGAACGCAACATCCAGGAATTGATCCGCTATTCGGATGCGTACGGAAAAAACCTGACGTACATTCTAAAGGATTTCAATAGTTTTTCTTCTTATAAAATAGAGGATCTTATAAAAAGTTTCAATTCCAATGACCTGATCAACACCTACATGGCATCGGTGATCACGTCCCTGCAAGCCATTATTTCCAATGTCATCATTGTTCTGATCTACATGCTCTTTATCATTATGGAAGAATCGTCTTTCAAATTTAAGATCAGAGCTTTGTTCCCGGACCGTGCAGCATATGACGAACGTCTTTTAGTCATCCGAAGAATTGAAAAAGCGATCACCAATTACCTGGGAATCAAATCACTCATCGCCTTGATTTCTTCAACCATTGCTTACTCAATCTTTACCCTTGCAGGTTTAAACGCCCCGTTCTTTTGGGCATTATTGGTATTTATGTTCAGCTTCATTCCGTTTTTCGGAGTGTTGATCAGTTCTTTCCTCCCGGCTATTTTTGCAATCGTACAGTTTGCAGGATACAGTGAATCGTTGATTATTTTATTCAGCGTGGGATCAATCCAGTTCCTTGCAGGAAATATCATCGAACCAAAAATCATGGGGAACACCATGAACGTAAGTCCGCTTGTGGTAATCCTGGCTTTAGGTTTCTGGGGATTTATCTGGGGACTCCCGGGAATGTTCCTCAGCGTTCCCATTACCGTGATTATGGTCATTGTTTTCTCGAAATTTAAATCAACTCGCGGAATAGCGATTATCCTTTCGGAAAGAGGGGAAATTGAACATGAATGAAAACATCTCTTTTTACATATTTTTTATTACTTTCTTTGTTTTCAACTGCCCAATTTGAGGATGAAACAGAGAACAAAACTGTTTTTGGCGGTACAAATGTCATTGCAAAAAATGCAGCCGGACAGGTCGGAATAAAATCGAAAGACGGAAAGGAGATCGTTCCATTTGTTTACAACAAGATCATCGAGAACCACCTCGGATTATTCGTTTTTAAGGTCAATAAATCCAACGGGTACGAACGTTCCTATTCCCTGGGTTATTACAACCGTCGATTCAAGCAGGTTCTTCCATGTCAGTATAACAGCTTATTGGCATTAGACGACGGATTCATTATTGCTTCACAGAATTCGGACAGGAAATTCGGATTGATCGATACCATCGGGCGAATCATCATTCCTTTTGAATACGATGAAATGGCTGCACCAACCGAAGGGTTATTCTTAACCAAAGTAGGCGAAAAATACGGGTTCATTAATAAAAAGAATAGCACGGTTATCGACCACGAATTTGCTTATGCAAGTCCATTTTCGGAAGGATTGGCTGCTGCTAGCAAATCCAAATTAATCGGTTTTATCAACCGCAAGGGAGATTTTGAGATTAAGGAACGGTTTACTTCAGCCGATGATTTTGCTTACGGCTATGCACAAGTTTTTTTCTACAATCAAACCAGTGTTGTAAATCCGGCCGGAGAGATTTTGTTTCCTTTTATTTTTAAAAGCATTCATTCGGTAGGAAACGGCCAATTTGTATTTGAGGCAAGCGAAAACCTTCGGAATACTTTAGCAACCACGCTTCCTTTATTGGATATCGCGCAAAAACCGGATGAACTTTCACAGTATGACTCTATTATCACTTCCATGGATTCTGAAATTGACTCTGAAATTCTGGAAGAGAAATTCATGGGCGTAACGAATGCGATCGGGCAGTTGATTGGCGGAAATGAATTCAAGCAAGTGGTGCATCTGCACTCGGAAGGAACAGATCAATTATATGCGGTCCAAAAGAAATCCGATGATGAAAATGCAGACAGCAATTACAATTTTGCTTTAATGGACGGAAACGGGAGAATGCTGAGCGAATATCGTTTCTTTGAAGTAAAGCCGGATGAAAAGATTGTTATAGAAGAAACGGAAAAAGGATTTGTCAGTTATCATGTTGATCCGACCGGAAAATTAACCAAAGTGGGAGACTAACTATTTTCTGTTTTTAACTTCTTCAGTTTTTGAATTTTGAATTTTTTAATCACTTATTCCTTTCTCCCGACTCTTTCTTCTCTTCCACAGCTTCTGCAGGGATTTTCCGAGGCCTAAGCAATTCCTGCCAGGTTTTCGGACGAAGCGCCGGGTACCATTTAAATTCCTTCAAAAACTGCTCTTCCGGGTCAATTTTGTCGATGGGGTAGAATTTCCCGTCGGGCTGATTGATATAGGTAATACCAACCACTTCCCCGCTATCCATGTAAACCCTCAGGTCAGACGAGTAAATCCGGTTTAAACCCATTCGTTTAACAATAACTGCGGTATCCGTTTTCTCTTCTTCTTCGGGGTAAAAAATGGTTTTTGCCTGGCCTTTGACATCCGAGCGGACCAATTCGTTGTTCTTGAAGTAAGACCAAATCTCTTTTCCGGCTAGCTGGTTGTAATACCTTCCCGAATCCAATTCATTGGCAGCAAAAGCATGTGGGAACAAATGTGCTTTATCGATCAGGGTATCATTCTTAATAAATACCCGGATTGTATCACCGATCAATTCTGAATTATAGCTCCAAAAATGGGCATTCCCCCATAAATCCATGATACTGTCCTGCTTGCGATAATCCAACGAGTCCGCAACTCCCTGGATCTTATTCTGGAAAATGCGTACATCCCTCCCGCCACGGATCCTCAATGATTTCTCCAGGCTGTCGCGCACATGAATAAGTGTATCTGCTCTCAGGAAAAGCGTATCTTTCGACTTCATCATCCGGATCAGGGGATAATCCGTCAGCACATCTGTCAGGGTTTTACCATCAGACACAAAATGTCCGGCATTGAACTGTACCTGCTGAGCTGTATCGACCATCTGCACATTTCCCAGACCTTCCGCATATTTCTTTTTCGGAGCATAAAACAAACTATCTCCGGTTATAACTCTTGGTGCCTGTTCAATTTTCGCATTTTTCGTCAACAGGCCTTCCTCCGTTTGAACGTGGTACCAGCCTTTATCGCAATAGAATTTGGAATCTTTCGTTGTTCCCACCGTCGGGCCATAGAAAAAGACTTTATGCACAAGGTAATTGTAGTGCATCGTATCTGTAGTGAGTTTCAAATCGTCGCTTTTATACACTACATTTCCTTTAAAAAAGCTCTCTTCCGTATCCGGGTAGAAATAACCGAATTGACTGGTCAACACTTCATTGGTGGTGATGTTCTCAATGCGCCCTTTGTTGCGGTAAATAGCTTTTGAACTCCTCGCATCATAATCCAGTGAATCTGTTGTCAATTTGTATTCCCGATCGCGGATCCGGACATGTCCCCAAAGTTTAGCCAGGCGGGTTTTCCCGTTGTAATACAT
>DJFP01000167.1:0-3362 GCA_002432565.1 Flavobacteriales bacterium UBA5869 | reverse complement strand
TGGTATTTGAAGTTCAGGAAACCCGTCAGACGCTGTTTTCCGGTCGTTTCGTCATAAGAAAGCTTCTTGGCACCGGGCAATAGCTCCAGCCATGAACCCTGGCTGTATGAAAATTGCGCACACACAAAAATTGCGCTTAAAAAAAGCGCAATTCGATAAAGATATGTGTTCAATAACTTCAATTATCTTGTTGCCAATGTTTGCTTACGGTCCGGACCAACCGAAACAGTTGTTACGGGAACCTGCAAATGTTGTTCCAAATAGTTGACATAATTTTTCAACGCTTCCGGTGCATCTGCAAAAGAAGACAAACCAGTCAGGTCTTTATTCCATCCCGGGATATCTTCGTAAACCGGCTCGATGGTTACTCCGTCGATATCATACGGCATGTAATCCTGCTCTACTCCATCCACTTTGTATTTCGTACATGCACGGATTGTGTCAAAAGTATCCAGTACATCGGCTTTCATCATAGCCAATTCCGTAACACCGTTGATCATGATCGCATATTTCATTGCCGGAAGATCAATCCATCCGCAGCGGCGCGGTCTTCCGGTAGTAGAACCGAATTCCCTGCCTTCCTGGCGAATCTTCTCTCCTACTTCGTCTTCCAATTCCGTAGGGAACGGTCCTGAACCAACACGTGTGCAGTATGCTTTAAAAATACCGATTACATCACCAATCTTTGAAGGTGCAATCCCCAATCCGGTACAGGTTCCAGCCGTAACAGTATTGGAAGAAGTCACAAACGGGTAAGTCCCGAAATCGATATCCAGCATGGTTCCCTGAGCTCCTTCAGCAAGGATTTTCTTCCCGGATTTCATGGCTTCATTCAGGTATTGCTCACTGTCAACAGCAGTCAATCCCTTCAGAATTTCAATGCCTTCCATCCACGGACCTTCCAACTCTTCTAAATTGTATTCGAAGTCTTCGTAATGCTTCAGCATATTCAAATGCTTTTCAACCAATGCACTGTATTTGTCTTTGAAAGAAGGAAGGAAAATATCTCCTACACGCAACCCGTTTCTACCGGTTTTATCCATGTATGTAGGTCCGATTCCCTTCAGTGTACTTCCGATTTTGTTTTTTCCTTTGGAAGCTTCGGAAGCTGCATCCAATAATTTATGTGTTGGCAGGATCAAATGCGCCTTTCTTGAAACGATCAAACGCTTCTTGATGTCAATATTGAAAGGTGCCAGTTTTTCCAGTTCTTTTTGGAACACAACCGGGTCAATGACCACTCCGTTCCCGATCAGATTAATCACATTTTCATGAAAAATCCCGGAAGGAATGGTATGAAGAACATGTTTTACACCTTCGAACTCCAAGGTGTGACCTGCATTCGGGCCTCCCTGGAAACGAGCAATAATATCATATTGCGGAGTAAGAACATCTACAATTTTTCCTTTTCCTTCATCTCCCCATTGTAACCCTAAAAGAACATCTACTTTCATTTCACTTTATTAAATTTTGCTTCAACCTCATCTGTGGAATTGAAGCAGCTAAAAATTTCGTCTAACTTGGATATCTCGAAAAGCTTTTTGACGGATGGCTGCAGGTTTACCAACACACAATCCAATCCAACCTTCCGTGATCTGGTCAAAATACGCACAAAGAAATTCAACCCGGTACTGTTGCAGTATTCCAGCCTGGAACAATCGCACAGAACGGCTTTCAAATCAGCTGCTAACGATTTCTCGATGGTATCAAGTGCATCTGCCAAACCTTCATCGGAAACAATTCTTCCTGAAATTTTGACCAATACAAAATTCGATGACTTCGTTATTTCAAACTGAGCGCTCATTATTGATCTTGTTCATTCTCTTCGTTTCTAACTCCATAGAAATAAAGAGAATGGTGTTGAATTTTAACCCCGAAAATTTCCTCGATGGTTGCTTTGATACTTTGAATACGCGGATCACAAAACTCGATTACCTCACCGGTGTCGGTAATGATAACATGATCATGCTGCTTCGATCCGTGAGATTTTTCAAATTGTGCCAGATTTTTACCGAACTGATGCTTTCTAACAAGGTTGCAGGCCAGTAATAATTCGATCGTATTGTAGAGCGTAGCCCTGGAAACACGGTAATTTTGATTCTTCATCTTGATGTACAAAGATTCGATATCAAAATGCCCTTGATAATTATAGATTTCAGCCAGGATTGCNNAAGCGCTCGGGAGTTTTCCGGTGCCCGTTCTGCTCCAGGTATGCTGAAAAAATGTTCCTTACTGTTAACTGCAGATCTTGTTGTTGCATCTGACAAAGTTGAAAGGGCAAAAGTAGTTATTTTTTTCGATTCAAGCACGATCGAACCGGTGCGGAAAGAGAAGTTTTCAACGAAAGAGGACGCTTTTTAACAGTTCTGCCAAAAAGCTTACTTTCACCGGGCAAATAGACAGATGTCCAAGTGTGTTTTAAGGGACTAATCCTCCCTCGTATCGTAACGCTCTACTCTTTTAACTCCTTCTACCTGTTCGAATTTACGCATCAATGTATCCAGGTGCTCCGTATCGTAGACCAATACGTGGATCTTACCTTCAAACAATCCGTCATTCGCCTCAAACGAAATGGATTTCATATTGACGTTCAATTCCTTAGAAATAACTTCCGTGATCTTGTTCACGATTCCCACATCGTCAATACCGATCAAACGAATAGCTGCAACACGCGCTACCAAATCCTGGCTTCTCCAGCGGGCCTTGATGCAGCGGTATGCCATTTTAGACTGCAGGTGTTCTGCATTCGGGCAGCTGTTGCGGTGAATCTTAATCCCTTCTGAAATAGTAATGAACCCAAAGATCGGATCTCCCGGAATCGGATTACAGCAGCGAGCCATCTGGTATTGGATGTTCTTAAAATCTTCCCCGATAATGATGGTGTCATCTTTCTTATTGATCTTCGGATAGACATCCAACTCGTGCTTATCCTTATTTACCGGCGCTTTCTTCTCGGGCTGAAGCAAACCGTTCACATTTTCCAATTCCCGCAGTTTGGAAAGATCCACTTTTCCTTTTGCGATCCGGATATATAAATCCGTTGCGGAAGAGAACCCGTAAAAACGCTCTAGCACTGTAATATTCTCCGATTTAAACTGGATATGCAGCTGCTTGAACTTGCGTTCCAGTATTTCACGACCGTCGGCAGCAATCTCTTTGCGTTCTTCGTTCAGTGCAGATTTGATCTTCTGACGTGCCCTTGCCGTTCCTGCCAGGCGCAGCCAGTCCTCGGAGGGTTTTTGCTTCGAAGATGTAATAATTTCCAGCTGATCGCCATTTTGCAGCTGATAGCTCAACGGTACGAGGCGGTTATTTACCTTCGCTCCGATACATTTATTCCCGATATCGCTGTGGATATCGTA
>DJFP01000130.1:1872-6176 GCA_002432565.1 Flavobacteriales bacterium UBA5869 | reverse complement strand
GTCCCATTTTCTGAGATTACCGGTTTTGTAGTATTCGATCAATACTTTTAGTGCTCGTGCCTGCTGATCGTTTTCGGCTACTTTCACAGCTTTTCTCAGCCAAAAGATAATCTGGTCGATCGCAGCTCCATATTTTCCNNATTAAAGTTGAGTTCAAACCTAATTCAATGGGTTTCGGATCATTCAAATCTTGTTTTTGAGCATAGAAATCCTCGACCATTTTTTGTGTAACCCCTTTGCCGTAGAAATTATTTGCCGAAGCAACGATCATGTCCACGTTAGGATCTTTTACTTTTCGCTTTTTCTCAAGTTCCGGCTTGAATATCGCGTTCAGCGCTTCCGGGCTTAAATTGTGTTGGACTGCTTTCATCAGCTTATTCAGATATGCGGCACTGAACTTCGGCTGGATCTTATCCATGCTGTAATGGTGATGTATCCCGTTCGAAAAGAAAACCTGTTTACTCCACTCGTCAAATTTCTTCCATTCACCGGTAGTTTTATCACCGGTATATTTTTCGTGGATCGCTTCTAACATTTTGCGGATTTCCAGGTTGAAGCGGTTGTTTTGATCGTAGTTAATATCTCTTCCTGCCAAACCTGCCTGGGAAAGGTAGTAAACCAATTCTTTTTGCTTCAAAGAAAGCTTATTCCAGCTTGGAACTTCAAATCGAAGAATCTGAATGTCTGCAAATCGTTCTACAGTTGTTTCCATCGGTCCTGTATTTTCTTCTGTGGATTCTTCACCGCCTCCGCAAGCCGCAGAAAGCGCGAGAACAGAAGTGAAAGCTACTATGTGTTGTATTTTCATATCGTAAGGTTATCTGCTTGAAATTAATGAAATATTTTAGAATAAAAATGAAACAGGGATGGACGGCAGAATTCAGATATGACCAATTTTCTTACTTTTAATCTAAATTAATGGCTGTCTCATGACAAATCGGCAATCAAACTGTATTTTCTTTCATTCCTTTTCTCTGAAAGGAATGATTATCTGGGGTTGTCTGCTTGCAGTGGTCACTGCCTGTAACGGAAAGCCAAAAGTTCCTATTGAAGATTTGAGGATCGTGATGCTGGGAGACAGCGAAACGAGAAGGATCAATCACTATTGGGGACCGGATACGAATTGGAATACGCTGACGGAATACAAACACATTTTTAACCTGGGATTTGATTCGTTCAGAAGCGATGATTTGCTTTATTTTCAGTCCGATTCGGTAAAAGCACCCGTTTATAAGGCGCTGAACAAAAAACCACACATTATATTCCTTATGATTGGAATTAATGATGTTGTGCAGTCTGTTCCTGTATCCAAAACGCTTTCACACATCCGGACCATCATAGATACTATCCAGGCCCATAAGGTAGAATTAGTTGTTCAATCGGTTCTTCCAACCACGAATTACTACGATACACTTTATGGTGGATTTTCTGAAAATGGTGTGATTGCGAAAAGGGTCAGGGAATTGAATAACCGTCTGGTACAGCTTTGCAAAGCTAAACAAGTTGCTTTTTTGGATGTAAGACCCGGAATGCTTTTAGAAGGAACTTATTTGAAGAATGATTTATCCGTTGACGGGATTCATTTGAATTATTCCGGGTACCAAATCTGGAAAGACCATTTAAATGAATTCTTTCGGAAGTACTACGAATAAGCGAAGTATTCCCGGTTACTCATCATGTGCTATATAGCATTCTCCGGCTGTAATTGAAACGGGAATCGTATTTTCTTTTGGTACAATGGGGCAGGAGTATCGGTCTGAATAAGCACAATACGGGTGGTATGAAGTATTGAAATCCAGCCTGACTTTTTTGGTTTTCCTGCTAAAGTAACAATCCAGGTATTTTCCCGCACCATAAGTTGACAAGGCCGTTGTAGCATCTTTAAAAGGAACGAAATAGTAATTTCTGAATTCTTTCTTCCCGGCCAGGTCCAGGTTTTGATAAACGTTCAGTTTGCAAAGTGTGTCATTGATCCTGAAAGAAAGTGTGCCCATTTTGCGGTAATATACTGTTCTTTCTTTCGACATAGGCATTGCAAATGCCGGTCCGACATCTTTCACAAAGTCGGCCTCAACAATAAAAGATTTGTCTACCGGAAAGAAACAAATTTCAGGATGAATCCTGCGTTCTTCTTCGTTCAACACCTGCGACAAGAATTCCTTTTCATGCTTTTTACGTTCGGCAGTCAGACTGTCGGCATAATGATCCTGGGAAAATGCATTTCCGATAGCATAAAAGATGCTTAAGAACAGGAGGATTGTTTTCATCGGCTTCCGAATAATGAACTTCCGACACGGATCATATTACTTCCTTCTTCAATGGCTAGCGTGTAATCACTGCTCATACCCATGGAAAGCACTTTGAAATCCGGGTTGTATTTGAAATAATTGCTTTTCAGGATCATGAAATAGTTATTCAGGTTCCGGAATTCGTCGCGGATTTGTTCCTCATCGTCTACAAAGCTTGCCATTCCCATTAAGCCTACAATCGAAATATGATGCATTTCTACAAATTCACGACTTTGCAGGATCTGTTCCGCTTCTTCAAAGGAAAGTCCGAATTTGGTTTCTTCCTGTGCAATGTGAAATTGAAGCAGACATGGAATTACACGGTTATTTTTCTCACCATGTTTGTTAATCTCCTGGAGCAGCTTAAAACTGTCAACCGAATGGATCAATGAAACGAAAGGGGCAATGTATTTGACTTTATTGCTTTGTAAATGACCGATTAAATGCCATTCAATGTCTTTCGGGAGAACTTCCCATTTATCAACAAGTTCCTGTACTTTATTCTCCCCGAAAACACGCTGTCCAGCGTCATATGCTTCCTGTATCAGTGAAACCGGTTTGGTTTTTGAAACGGCTACGAGCACTACGTCTTGTGGGATTTCTTCTTTTAGTAAATGGAGTCTATCTGCTAAAGACATGTTTATTCATTAATATTATAAATGGTCAATCCGCTGCGCATTTTGGGTTCTACCCACGTCGATTTTGGAGGCATAATTCCGCCCTGGTCCGCAACTTCTTTTACTTCGTTGATGGATGCAGGATAGAGTAGAAATCCGACTTTAAACTCTTCCTTTTTGATTCGGTCTATGATCCTTTTCAGTTCTTTTGTTCCCGGAATAAATTCAATTTCCTTACTGGTTTTCAGGTCTTCAATTCCCAAAATCGGATTGAGAATGTAGTCCGTAAGTATTTGAGCATCCAATTGTTTCACAACGTCTTTTTCTGCCGTGATGGATTTTTTTGCCTTAAAAGAATATGCTTCTTTTCCCAATAAACAAACAATTTCGTGGCGTTGGACCGGTCTGCGTGCTTTTTTCAATTCTTCGATCTCAAAGTGTTCGGAGCAGGCTTTCAGGAAGTTTTTTGCAGAAAGTCCGTTCAGTGTTTTCACCAGGCGTTGGAATTCCAGGATTTCCAATTTCTGTTCGTCTATCAAATAGGCAAGGAAGTAATCGTGATTCGGGAACTGCGCCTGTTTGTTTTTTACAATAGTATCTTTTAGACGGGCAGAGGAGGCCGAACGGTGATGTCCATCCGCAATGTACAATTCATTCAGAGAATCGTAAATGGTAATCAGTTTGGTGTCTTTTTCCGCATTGATTACCCACAGCTCATGCTTGATCTTATCGGTTGTTGAAAATTCGTATTCGGGTCTTGCCTTTGTGACTTTTTCCAAATATTTATCCAGTTCCGGAAGGTGCTTGTGAGCTAAAAGAACAGGTTCCGCATTAAACCCGGTGATATTCAAATAGTTCGTAAACATGGATTCACGGGATGTGATCGTTGCTTCGTGCTTTTTGATCAGGTCATTTTTGTATTCTTCCACGCTTACTCCGGCAATCACCCCGGTAAATTGGTGCGTTCCCTTTGTCTGCCGGTAAATGTAAAAAGAAGGTTCTGCATCCTGGATCAGTATTCCCTGATTGATAAAAGACTCGTAGCGTTCTTTCACTGCTTCGAAACGTTCCACGGAATTAGCTTTCGAATGGTGCTCTTTGTCTCCTTCCGGGTGAATGATATGCAGGAAAGTGTAAGGGTTTTCGTCCAGCTTTGCGCGCAGGATATGCTTGCGATAAGCTGCCAGCGGTCTAGTGGAAACCAGCTGGGCTTTATCTCTTGTTGGACGAATTGCCTTAAAAGGGTGAATTACAGACATTTATTTCGGATCACTTAAGCCGGAACTTGAATTCCAAACTGGTTAACAATCAGCTCAGCCAACTCCAAACCGATGCGGTCCTGGGCTTCATTTGTTGCTGCGCCAATATGTGGTGTTGTTCCTATTTTCTCGTTATTCAA
>DJFP01000130.1:1597-1854 GCA_002432565.1 Flavobacteriales bacterium UBA5869 | reverse complement strand
CCTTCAGCAATTGCTGCCAGCAAGTCTGACTCATTCACAACCCCGCCTCGCGCCGCATTCACCAATACTACTCCTTTTTTCATCCGATCGAATTCCGCTTTTTGAATGACAGCAGAACCGTCCGCCTGTTTTGGAATGTGAAGCGAAATGAAATCAGCTTCTTTCAAAGCACTGTTTAAGTCGTTTGTGGAACGGATCGGGACCTTTACTTCTCCCAATCCCTGGATTTCCAACGGAATTTCAACATTGATTTCGTG
>DJFP01000130.1:0-1551 GCA_002432565.1 Flavobacteriales bacterium UBA5869 | reverse complement strand
GCGGAAAAATCACCGGTTTCCATTTGCTTAAATGAATCGTGTAAAAAACGCGCTCCGGCAAATAAATGTCCCATTACCAATTCTGCAACGGATTGAGAAGAAGAAGCCGGAGTATTGATTACTGTCAGGCCTTTTTCACGGGCATAAGCCACGTCGATATTGTCCATTCCTACACCGCCTCTTCCAAGTAATTTCAATCCCGGGCAGGAATCAATTACAACTTGTCTGATCGTTGTAGCGCTTCTAACCAAAATAATCTCAATATTATTTGCATTCACATATGAGATCAGGTCGTCCTGGTTTACTTTATCAGTAATAACGGTATAACCCGCTTTTTCAAGAGCTGCTTTTCCTTCGTTTGAAATTCCGTCGTTTGCTAATATTTTCATACTTGTTATTTCAGTTCGTTCTAAGATTTCGAATGATTCTATTTTCGTTCAAATGTTCAAATAACTTGTTTTAAATTCGTTGAACCTTCTTAGCTCATAAAGCGAAGAAGATTTGAACCTTTTGAACAATTTCTACCCGTGTTTTTTAGCGAAATCGTTCATTACATCTACCAAGACCTGAACGCTTTCCAATTCAAGTGCATTGTACATGGAAGCGCGGTATCCACCGACACTTCTGTGTCCGTTCAAACCAATAATTCCGGCTGCTTTCCACGCTGCGTCAAATTCATCTTTCAAAGCATCATTTGTTAAAAGGAAGTTTACATTCATTTCTGAGCGATCTTCTACAGCTGCCGTTCCTTTGAACAAGGGATTGGCATCAATTTCCGAGTAGATCAACTTTGCTTTTTCCTGGTTTCTCTTTGCCATTGCCGGAACTCCGCCATTAGCAAGCAAATCCTGCAGGTTCAGCATCGCAACATAAACCGAGAAAACCGGTGGTGTATTGTACATCGAATCTTTTTCAGCGTGCTGTTTCAGATCCAGATAACTCGGCATGAACGGAGAAGTTGATTTCCCAAGAGCGTCTTTCTTTACAATATATAAAGTTGCTCCTGCAGGACCCAGGTTCTTTTGTGCTCCTGCATAAATCAAATCAAAATCCGACACATTGATCTCTTTGGAGAAAATATCCGAAGACATATCACACACCAATGGAAGATCTGTTTTTGGGAAGTCCTTGAATTGTGTCCCGAAGATTGTATTATTGGAAGTGAAATGGATATAATCCACATCCGTTGGGATTTGAAGGTTTTTCGGAATGTAGCTGAAATTTTTATCTTCCGAGGAAGCAAATACATTCACATCAATGCCGGCCTTTTTTGCTTCCTTAATGGCTCCGGAAGCCCAGATTCCCGTATTAATATAACCTGCTTTCCTGGTTGAGCGCATCATGTTCAAAGCAGTAATTGTAAATCCGAGAGTTGCCCCGCCCTGTAAATAAAGCACTTCGTAATCGTCTGAAACGTTCAATGCTTTTTTTACCAATTCACGGGCATCGTGCATAACAGCTTCGTAATCTTTACTTCTGTGGGAGACTTCAAGGATAGATAATCCGTTGAAATCCAATACAGCATCCGCAGCTTTTTTAAATACGTCTTGC
>DJFP01000242.1 GCA_002432565.1 Flavobacteriales bacterium UBA5869 | reverse complement strand
ATCAGTCAGCTGACTGATCGTCGGGATTTTTTCGTTGGTGGCTTGCCGAAATGGATTTTGGTGAAGATGAAACAAATGGTGGGCATGCGATTAATCGCATGCCCACAGGATTTCAATCCTAATCATTATTGAACGATACATTTCCCGTTCGAATCAACCAGCATGACAATATTCCCTGTCCAGCATGTGCAATAAATCTCTTTTTTTACATCGATTATTTCCGGAGTAACTTCCTGGCCAGGATAAGCATGAACCTGAACCGACTGCTTCCTGTTTGTCAAAGAAGCCTGGTTGTTCAAAAGCTCTACGACCGCTCTTCTTGGATGCCCGTGGTCAAATGCCGATCCTCCATTTCTATGCGTCGTGTCGCCGGCACTGATTACGGCAATTTTAGGAGATAAAATGTCTAAAAGCTCTTTATTCGTTCCGTTTTCAGCTCCGTGATGCCCCACATGGTAAAAATCCACGTCAAATAAAGAAAGGTGGTTGTGATATTTTGCTGTCAGGTATTCGATGCCTTCAATTTCCAAATCTCCGGTAAATAAAAGAGAGGTTTTTCCATAAATTAGTTTGGAAACAATGGAATTGTTGTTCGGACTTGAAAAGTTGGAGGGAGAGAAGTTATGACCATTTACGGTGTGTTTGATCTTTACCGAAACTTCACCCGAATAAAGCATTAGTTTAGGAATAGTAGTTCCTGCGGTGACCAAATTTCCCAGGTTCACTTCATACCCTTTTGGCATCAGGCTATCCATCAGTCGATAGTCCATGAATTCCAGTTTGATCTTTTCGTTTTTTGCAGCTTTTTCGACTTCTTTTGTGAGCTTGAATTTGGAGGTGATGATCCGTTTGATCATATAATTCTTTGACAAATCCATTATCAGGCTGATATGATCATAATGATTGTGCGTGATGATGAGTACATCAATGGTCTTCTTCAGATCGGTCCGTCTTTCGTAGAACTTCGCGAGATAGTTGTTCAAAGAAGTGCGGCTCGGAGTAATATTCCTGAGTTCTCCCCCGACATCAATCATCACAACACCTTTGCTGAATTCCAGTAAAGTAGCATCTGCCTGGCCGACATTGATAAAATGGGCCTTGAAATCGTCTCCTTTTGCATAAAGGCTGAAAAAGAGCAGTAAAGTGAGCAGTGTGTTTTTCATCGTGAAGGATTTGAACCGGCAAAATAGTGATTTACCCGGTAACAAGTTCCGCGATCTTAAAAATAGTGACCAGCAGAGTCTGGTTAAGCGTATAAAATCTGGCAGTTTGAGCAGCTGAAACTGCGTCTGTTCTTTGCTCCGGTATGTTTTTTAGTGATGGGAAGGTTGCACCGTAAGCACCAGGTTTTTGTATGTGCGAGCCAGTGCTTTTTTAGTTCGTATTGTTTTTTCCACTCTAAGAACTGGAAGCTGTAGATCCGTGCTTCTTTGATCAGTTCATCCAGTTTTTTGGAAGGAAGTTTTCCTACCAATGATTCCGGATGAACTTTGATACGGTACAAGACTTCGTTTTTAATAATATTTCCTACACCGGCAAAAATATCCTGTTCGAGCAGTGCATCACAAACAAGCATGTTGGGGTGTTCTTTGAGTTTGGCTTTGGCTTTTTTTGCGTCCCAGGCATCATTCATGACATCAACACTCCAATCATAGTGTGAATCGATATCACCTTCCAGGAATTTGACCGAGCAGGAATAGAAATTCAACTCACCGTTATCGAATGTAAACGACAAGCGTGGATCTGTATCCGGTTTTTCTTCATCGATTCGGTAACTGCCGAACAATAGAAAATGGATACGCAAGGTGAAACCTGTAAAACAGAGCAGGAAATGCTTACCCCAGCTTTGGATCGAAATCACTTTTTGATCTGCGAGCCTGGCTTGGTCAATTTTACTGTTTCCTCTTACGTTAAGGATTTTTTTTCCTGTAAATTTCCAGGCTTCTTCCTTAAGAATAACTATGGATGGACCTTCCGGCATTTTGTTGAGAATAAGAATAAAAGCGATGCATCTACTTTACAATGCATCGCATGATTTTAGCTGTTTTATTTTCGAGATTTTTTCGACTTTGTTTTTTTTTCGGTATCATCCGACCAATTAATGACTCCATTAATCGGAGGGTGAGCAGCCCGGTCTATTTCATCTTTGCGCTCGGCGCTCAAGGTCTTGTTTGCTTTCTGAACCGTTTTATCCGTCCGGTCAGTTCCTTCAATACCCTCTTCGAGCAGTCCATCGGTTTCTATGACCCGTGAAATCGGATCTTCAATGAATTGCCATTCTTCCTTCATCTCAGGAGATTTTCCTTCATTCCATGGTCCTCCAATATATTCTCCGTCAGACATATTGAAGTATTTGTTGCTAAACCTCGGGTCACTTTGCAGGATTCCGGGAGGGAAATTCGGTTGTACGCTGTCTAGTGCTGCCTGGAACATCTGCTGGTGTGCAACTTCACGAGTCATCAGAAAGCGAAGTGTTTCTTTGACATAGGGATCGTCTGTAAACTTCATCAGGTTCTCGTAAACGAGCTTCGCTGTGGCTTCTGCAGCAATATTTTCGCGCATATCTACGGTAATATCTCCCATTCCCATGATATATGATGCTGACCATGGATTTCCGTTACTGTCCGTTAATTTGGGGGTTCCGCCACTTACCAAAAAGAATTGCGGATCGATCAGTGCATCGTGGATATAGGTTTCCCTGGCCTCAGTTCCATCCAACATTTTGTTAAGGTCAGACTCATCGGCAGCGTTTTTTAATTCGCCATTAACTCCGGTAAGCAGCATTTGGATAGTTGCTCCTACAATTTCCAGGTGGCTGAATTCCTCAGTGGCAATATCCATGAGCATATCGTACTTATCCGGGTATGGTTTTTTACATCCGAAAGCCTGCACGAAATATTGCATGGCTGCTTTTAGTTCACCGTTTGGCCCTCCGAATTGCTCTAGTAACAATCGTGCAAAACGCGGATCGGGTTTGGAAACCCTTGCTTTAAATTGTAATTCTTTTACATGATGGAACATAATCTTCTATTTTAGTATTTGACATTCAAGTTGTTTCCGGGATTCTCCGGGAGCTTCTCTCAAATGTCAGAGGTTGAACTTGATTTTTTATTGTATGATGGCTTTGAAAAGTTGCAGGATTTACAGTTTTGATTTGATTCTATTGAGCTTTTCGTATTTTTAATCATCAAAAGTATCCAACATGTCACCGAAAGAAATATTAGAAAAATGGATTCGCTTCTTCAATGAAGCGGATAGTGAAAATATTGCGGAATTATACGCTGAGAATGCGGTCAACCATCAGGTAGCGAATGAACCGGTTATAGGCAGGGACGCGATCAGGGAAATGTTTGAACGGGAGTTTGGAAGTGCTGAAATGGTCTGTATTCCTGAAAATATTTTTGAGGACGGAGAATGGGCGATCTTAGAATGGAAAGACCCGAAGGAAATGCGCGGCTGCGGTTTCTTTCATGTCATAGAGGGTAAGATTGTATTCCAGCGCGGATATTGGGATAAACTTTCCTTCCACAAGTTGTATGATATTCCCTTAAGTATTCATTAAGTGTATGAAAAGGAATGAACTGATTGCACTTATTGAAAACAATCAATTGATAGACCGGGAAATGATCCTGGAACGAAACGAATTTCTTAAAACAGAAGGAAGTATTGATACCAATATTTATTTCGTCGAAGAAGGCAGTTTGCGGGTTTATATCCTGGATGAGAGCGAAGAACGGACGATCCGTTTTGGCTATCAAAACAACATTTTGGTTTCGCTGGATTCGTTCTTAACCGAAAAACCTTCGGAGTTCGTCATACAGGCACTGAAGAAAACACGGGTAAAAGTAATTCCTAAAAAAGCGTTCATGGAATTTATTTACCGGGACGAAAACAACCTGAAATTGTGGGCAAAGATCCTGGAAGATTTGGTCATCCAGCAAATAGAACGCGAAAAGGATCTGCTGGTTTCTTCCCCGAAAGAGCGCTATGAGCGTGTACTCAG
Source organism: Flavobacteriales bacterium UBA5869 (assembly GCA_002432565.1). GTDB lineage: Bacteria > Bacteroidota > Bacteroidia > Flavobacteriales_D > Crocinitomicaceae > Fluviicola. Next base: position 117 of record DJFP01000242.1, on the reverse strand, counting down.
AAGAAGTCCGATCCTGTTCCAGGAAGTCTCAAACCGGCACATTGCAAACTATCTGCGCATGACCCCCGAAACACTCTCACGACTGAAAAAGTCTTGATCTCAATCAATGTTTTTTCA
>DJFP01000192.1 GCA_002432565.1 Flavobacteriales bacterium UBA5869 | reverse complement strand
GGATCAGTGCATAAATCTGTGGACTTGAAAAATAATCAGGCATATATCTGGGTTAATCTGAATAAAAAGAATCCAACATTAGTCACACCTCTGAACTGCGCTCTGAAGGCTTTGATTTTTGCGTTGAAAGATTCAGCGGACGCATTCGTACTTCGATTATCGAAATAGTTCAGGATTGTTTTGTAGTGATTTTGGATTGTTCTGGATACGGTATTGAAAACTTTCAGTTCTGCTTGCGCTACTTTTTCATGCCAAAGAGCTAGTTTGGTTGTTGCATATATTTTCTTACCTGTATAGTCGAAGATCTTTGTAAGTTCTTGTGACAATGCGTAAGCATATTGAATATCCGGATAATGTTCAAAAAGTAATTGTGCACGTATTTTCTGGTTTACGGTCCATTGATTCTCCCGCTTGTAAAGTAAATAGCGGCTTCTTGCTAAAAGTTGTTTGAATGTATCTCCGTTAGGGAGGATTTTTGGATGATATGCTTTTTTTTGGAGTTTGGCTTTTTCGATCTGCTCATTTTCAGCATCAATTGCTTCCCAACGATGTTTAATCCGCACTTCCTGTACTGCTTCAATAGTTAGCTTTTGTACATGAAAGCGGTCTGTAACCAGCATCGCTTTCGGAAAACAGGCTTTGGCAATATTGATCATACTTCCAGCCATATCGAGTGTGATCTCCGTTACTTTTCTACGGATTGTCAAAGCTATTTTCTCCAGGATCGGTATAATGGTATCTGCGCTGGTTCCTGCAATGATCGCAACCAAGGCACCTTTTTTTCCATTAGCACCTTTGTTGGTGATAATGGTATAAAGTTCACCGTGAGTCAAGGCTGTTTCATCGATGGAGAGTTGTGTACCAATATTTTGAGGATAAACCAGCCATTGTTTGGCATGTTTGAGTTGATCCCAGGATTTAAACTCACTGAGTTGTTCTTTGTAATAACGTTGCAGGGTTCTTCCTTTAACTCCATAAAATCCAGCGATTGCCTGGCAACTGTAGGGATTAGAATCGACTGATCTCTTTTAAAAAAGCAACAAAATCTGCTGTCATCCGTGTACCTTTTGCTACCATATCCCAATTACGCGACACTACCATATTGGTATTGTGGTTGAGCCAGCGACGGCGCTTTATGTGAAGGAAGGCACGCTGTCCGCGAATGGGAAAGTCCTGAACAACTATCTCGTCAAAGAAGCCTTTTGAGCTTAGTTTATGTTTGGAGAACTCTTCGGGAAAATCATTCTTCTCTTCAAAATACAAATGAAGTTCTTCTCCTTTTTGTTCGTAGCGCAAAATCTCGAAGTAATCTACCAGGTATTCTGGTAAAAGCAATTTTAATAATCCTATATCAGCCACAATTTGATGTTAGGATTCAAAGGTCTGAATTTTAATTCAACTTTTACTCCACAGATTTTTGTTGTGATCCAAGATTTCTCGAAGAGAAATGGGTTCGAGGTCGTTAGCCCTCCCCATTGGGATCTTTAATCCCTCACTCTCCGCACGACATTGAACCCATTTCAGCATTGCTGGAATGGGTTTTTTTTAATCCGAATAGTTACTGCACGGTATATTTCCCATTCGAATCGACCAGCATGATGATATTCCCTGTCCAGCAGGTGCAGTAAATCTCTTTTTTTACATCGATTATTTTCGGAGTTACTTCTTCATCCGGGTAAGCATGTACTTTTACAGCTTGTTTTTGCAGTGTCATTGAAGGCTGTGCTTCCAAAAGTTCCACCGTCCATATTCTCGGGTGTCCGTGCCCCCAGGCTGATCCGCTATTCCTGTGTGCGGTGTCCCCGGCACTTATGAGCGCAATCTTGGGCGTCATAATATCCAAGAACTCCTTTGTAGTACCGTTTTCAGCTCCGTGATGTCCGACGTGATAAACATCCACATCGAATAGTGAAAGGTTGTTTTGGTACTTGGCAGTTAAATAACGGATTCCGTCATTCTCCAAATCTCCGGTAAACAGCATCGATGCTTTTCCATAAGTTAATTTGGAAACAATGGAATGATTGTTCGGATCGTTGAATGGTGTCTTTGAAAAGGATTGATTTCCAATGGTTTCTCCGGTTTTTACAGAGGCTTTTCCTGAATAAAGTGTGATTTTTGGAATGGTGGTTCCCGGATTTACGAAGTTTGCCAGATTGATTTCATACCCCTTTGGCATCAGGCTATCCATCAGACGATAATCCATGAATTCCAGTTTGATCTTTTCGTTCTTTGCGGCTTTTACAACATCTTTCGCCTTTTCCAGGTAGAATTTGGTAGTAATAATCCGTTTGATGGTGTAATTTTTCGATAGATCCAGGATCAATTTGTAATGATCGTAATGATTATGGGTTAAAATAAGGATGTCAATGGTTTTGCTCAGATCGCTTCTTCGCTGGTAAAAATCTCCTAAATAGTTTGTCAGGGAATTACGGCTTAATCCCAGTGAACCATTTTCTGCTCCGGCATCAATCATCACAACACCTTTGCTGAACTCCAGTAATGTGGCATCTGCCTGGCCGACGTTGATGAAATGGGCCTTGAAATCGTCTCCTTTTGCGTAAAGACTGAAAAAGAGCAGTAAAGTGAGTAGTGTATTTTTCATCGTGAAGGATTTGAACCGGCAAAATAGTGATTTACCTGATAACAAGTTCCACTTTATTGAAAATAGCTGCTCAGAAGTCTGGGTTAAGTATATGAGATCTGACAATTCTCGCAGAAGAAACTGCGTCGTTTCTTCATTCCCATGTTCTGCTGCCTGGTGAGCGGAAGGTCGCAGCGCAGACACCAGGTTTTCGTATGTGCAAGCCAATGCTTTTTTAATTCGTATTGTTTTTTCCACTCTAAGAACTGGAAACTGTAGATTCGTGCTTCTTGGATCAGTTCATCCAGTTTTGTTGCGGGCAATTTCCCGACCAATGATTCGGGATGGACTTTGATCCGGTACAAGACTTCATTCTTAATGATATTCCCTACGCCTGCAAAGATATCCTGTTCCAAAAGTGCGTCACAGACGAGCATGTCTGGGTGTTCCCTGAGTTTGGCTTTGGCTTTTTTCGGGTCCCAGGCATCGTTCATCACATCTGCACTCCAATCATAGTGTGAATCGATATCGCCTTCCAGGAACTTGACCGAACAGGAATAGAAATTCAGTTCACCGTTTTCGAATGTAAACGACAAGGTCGGATCGGCATCCGGTTTTTCTTCATCGATGCGGTAGCTTCCAAACAAGAGGAAATGAATGCGCAGGGTGAAACCGGTAAAACAGAGCAGGAAATGCTTGCCCCAGCTTTGGATCGAGATCACCTTTTGATCTGCTATTCTGGCTTGGTCAATTTTACTGTTCCCGCTTACGGTAAGTATTTTCTTCCCTGTGAATTTCCAGGTTTCTTCTTTGAGAATAACTATGGACGGACCTTCCGGCATGTTTAGAATAAGAATAAAAGCGATGCATTCTATAGCAGATGCATCGCAGGATTATTAGCTATTTTGGTGTTTTTTTCGTCTTCGGGTTTACTACGGAATCATCAGACCAGTCCATGACACCGTCCTTTGGTGGACTAGTAGCTCTGTCTATTTCGTCCTTACGCTCGGCACTCAATGCTTTGTTTGCTTTTTGAACAGTCTTTTCAGTTCGGTCTGTTCCCTCTGAGCCTTCGTCCAGCAAGCCATTTGTTTCCATTACCCGTGATATCGGATCTTCAATGAATTGCCATTCTTCCTTCATTCCATGGTCCTCCGATATATTCTCCATCTGACATGTTGAAGTATTTGTTGCTGAACCTTGGGTCGCTTTGCAGGATTCCCGGAGGGAAATTCGGCTGTACGCTGTCTAATGCTGCCTGGAACATTTGTTGATGAGCAACCTCTCGAGTCATTAAGAAACGAAGTGTTTCTTTGACATAAGG
>DJFP01000207.1:12969-13180 GCA_002432565.1 Flavobacteriales bacterium UBA5869 | reverse complement strand
TTCCGGGACCAGTAAACGCGTTGGGGCGATACAAGCCTGCCCGCTGTTCATGTACGCTCCGAATACTGCAGCCGGAATTGCTTTTTCCAGATCTGCATCATCAAGGATTAAATTAGGCGATTTTCCTCCTAATTCCAGCGTTACCCGCTTCATGGTATCTACAGCACCTTTGGCGATAATTTTACCCGTCAATGTAGAACCTGTGAAAGAG
>DJFP01000207.1:0-12904 GCA_002432565.1 Flavobacteriales bacterium UBA5869 | reverse complement strand
AATTTGTTGCAAATAAAGCTGTTGCTGGCATTCCAGGGTGTGATAATTCCTACTACGCCCAAAGATTCCAGGCGTACTATGGATTTTCCGACTACACGTTGAAATTCAAAAGTTTTCAGCACTTCGATCATATTTGTAAAGGAATCGATGGCATTTTTGATGCTTGTCCTGCTGAATTGCAAAGTCCCACCGTATTCTGCAACCATGGTATCGACCAATTCCTTTTCCTTTCTGCCAACTGCCCGGTGCAAACGTTCCAAATAGGTGATCCGTTCTGCAACGGTTGTTTTTCGAAAACTTTTAAAAGCTTCTTTTGCCGCAGCAATTGCCAACCTGGTATCTGTTTCATCACCAAGTACTACTTCTCCGGTTTTTTGATTGTTTACCGGGCTTATCAAATCGAATGTTTCTGTTCCGTGCGGTGTTATAAACTCTCCGTTCACATAAATTTGATTTATTTTTTCCATTTCTTTTTTTACAAAGTTGCGGCATTTTAACCAGGGCGACTTTGTTAAAACAGTCAAGTTTTGATTTGTTGAAACGGTCAGGATGTCTCCCGAAAGGATTTTCATTAAAGTATTTTGCTGTGTTTGTCCGGATTCAAAATAAAAAATGTATTTTTGCACTCCACAATTATAGAGAGGTGTCCGAGTGGTTGAAGGAGCTACCCTGGAAAGGTAGTATACGGGTAACTGTATCGAGAGTTCGAATCTCTTCCTCTCTGCAAAGCCAGGCGATATGTCTGGCTTTTTTGTTTACAGCTGTATTTACAATCCTTTTCTTAAAAAGCATTCTTTCCGAAAAACGAAAATTCTGCTATCTTTAAGGAAACACACACCCTATGACATATAAATACTCGCTGATTTCTGCATTCGTTTTTTTTGCAAGTAGTTTTGGTTTTGCTGCCGAATGGTATGTAGGCGCAACAAGAACTTATACATTACCCAGCCAGGTGCGGAACCTTGTTGCCGATAACGATACCATTTACCTGGACGGCGGTGTTTATTTGAACGATGCGGTCAAATGGACCAAAAAGAATTTGAAGTTCATTGGTTTGGGAATGGGAAGCAACCGGAGTATTATCCGGTACACTGGCGATATTCCCAATGGGAAAGGCATTTTTGTGTTCGAAACTCCCAGCACTTGCGATAACCCTTACCTGGAGAACATTGTCTTTGACGGAGCGCAGGTTTCGGATGCAGATGGAGGGAACGGTGCCGGAATCCGGTTCCAGGCAAATAATATCACTGTTATCAATTGTCATTTCATGAATTGCCAGAATGGAATCCTGGAAGGGAATGGCGGTGTGACCACCAGTAATGTCACTATTCTCGATTCCGAATTTGAGAACAATGGTTACCAGCTGCAGAACGATCCGACTCATTCCGGTTACGAACACCATATATACATTGGTGCAAGTACCGACACACTGCTCGTGCAGAACTGTTATTTCCATCATCCGCGCGGGCAGGCAAATTCCATTAAGACCAGGGCCCAGAGAAGCTTTATTCTTTATAACCTGATTGATGAGGAAGCAACCGGCTATGGAAGCTGGGAACTGAATATTGCCCAGGGTGGATTGAACATAATCATGGGGAACGTGATCATCCAGGGCCCTGCCGGAGCCAACCACGGGATCATCGGGTATGATGCGGCGACTAATCCATTGGAAGATTTTTACTTCGTGAATAATACTGTTATTAACCAGTTTGCCGGGAACATCAAATATTTCAATACTGTTCCTTCTTCCGGGATTAATACCTACAAAATTTACAATAACATTTTTGCTTCAGTTCCCGGGGCCAGTAATACCATCTTTAGCGGGAATACACCTGCGGCTCTTGATTCAGCAGGAAATGCACTATCGGTTGATTATAACACCTTCGGATTTACGAATGCTATTGCGAACGATTTCTCCCTGACTTCCGATGCAGCTGCTGCAATTGACCAGGGAGTCAATGCGGGTTCTACAACAACCGCTTACTCGCTTATCCCGGTGTACCAGTACGAATCAAACACCTCGCCTTTAACTCCTCGAATGATGTCGGGAACAGCTATCGATATCGGGGCATATGAATTCGAATTACCATCTACTGCGGGAATTGATCCGGGATATTTATCGGAAGATATCCAGGTTTATCCGAATCCTTCGACCGGTGTGTTTCACATTCACTTTCCATCTCTTCCGGGCGAAGCGGGTAAACTGGAAGTTTATGATGCACAGGGCGCATTGGTTTTATCAAACGCTTCTGTAAACGGGACTTCGGAATACCAGTTGGATTTATCATCTTCTCCAAAGGGATTGTACCTGCTTAAGATCAGTGATGGAGTAACTCTTACCGGCAAAACACTGGTCATTCGCTAAGTTGTTCCGTAACGGTCACTTCCCCGCAGATGTTCTGCTTCAGAATCGCTTTGGCAGCTTCGGTATTCCCGGCGCTTTTTCCTAAGGCGTACATCACTTTTGTAACTGCGGCTTCGGTGGTGAGATCGTAACCGGAAAGCACACCGTTCTTTTCAAAGAAGGAACTGGTTTCGTATTTGCCCTGCTCAACTCTTCCTGTGGAGCACTGGGTGATGTTCAGGACAATTCCTCCGGCCAAAAGGTAGCTCAACAGCAATTCATGGAATTTGGAGTCGGAGGGAGCGTTCCCCGAGCCGTAAGTTTCCAGGATGATCGCTTTGGTTTTAGTCGTGTCGAACACCGATTCGTAAATGTTCCAGTTAAGACCCGGAAACAACTTGATCAATGCTACGGATGTATCGAAATCCGTGAATAACTCCAATTCTTTGTTCGGCGCAACAGTTTCTCCCGTATAATCGATATGCACTCCGGCAACAGCCAGCGGACGCAGGTTCGGTGAACGGAACGCCTCAAACGAAGAAGCCGAAACTTTAGAAGTACGGTTTCCGCGGTAAAGTGAATACTCAAAATAGATCGCTACTTCACGGATACGCGGAGTTCCGTTTTCATGGGTAGCTGCGGCAATTTCAATGGCTGTAATGAGGTTTTCTTTCCCGTCTGTGCGGATGGTTCCAATCGGCAGCTGTGAACCTGTGAAAATAACCGGTTTTTGAAGTCCCTGGAGCATGAAGCTCAAAGCAGAAGCCGAGAAAGCCATTGTATCAGAACCGTGCAGGATCACGAAGCCGTCGAATTCACGGTACTTGTTGTAGACCAATTCGGCCATTTCTTTCCACCAAAGCGGGTTCATTTCGGAAGAATCGATCGGGTGGGGGAAAGCATGGGTTGTCAACTGCACATTTAGCCGGGCCAATTCCGGAATGTGTTTGTAAACATCACCAAAGTCAAAAGCGGTCAATGAACCGGTTAAGGGATCATTCACCATTCCAATTGTTCCTCCGGTATAAATGACCAGTACCTGCGGTATTTTATTCATGCTTTTCACTTGAGTGGGACAAAGTTCACTGAAAATACCGAAAAAGCAAGTTTCACGCGATAAGTTTATGGAGATACTTTACTACTATTCTCCGTCTTCGGGGCTTTCCAGAATAGATCCGGGTTATTGGTGATATAGCTTGTATAGGTGAAATTCATACCTGTGGCTTTACGTTCTGATTTCTGCGGACTTTGGTTCAGACCGTCGAGTGGAACTAATTCCAGGAAAACCGCGTTTCCTCCTGCAACAGGAGTTTCGTAATTGTATTCACTGGAGACAGGAAATTGCAGGCGGTAAAGGTTCTTTGCCATGTAATAGTAAATGTAATTTTCCGCTAAACAAGGCTCCTCATTGTTCCAGTTCGCGCCCGGATTCAATAATAAAGGCTTTCCGTTGATCAATCGCTCGCGCACTTCCCGAATGCTAAGTAATGTTCCCTTTTCATCCATGATATAAGCATCGTTTGTCGGGTCGAGGTAAATCCATTTTTCCAGATCGTAAGAATAGACCATATTGATCACGTGGCAGTCATCGAATTCCAGTTCTTTGGGCATGCAGGTAATGTAGCGCGATTTGAAACCCAGTGCCAGGAAACATTCGTTTAGGGAGATTGCCAGCCCACGGCAATTAAGTCCGCGGGAACCATCACTGCAAGCCGTAATCATGTCGTCGGCATTCATTTTTTCCGGATTACCGTGTTGTCCGTCGTGCTCCACCAGGTTGTGGATCCAGTGCATTAGATTGAGCATTTGGTGAATTTCACTGGCTTCACCCGCAATGGAGTCGAGGTTGTATTTCTTGCGCAGTGCCTTTAGATGAACATTACTTGAATCCTGGAAAGTGAATTCCGGAACGGTTCTTAAATCTGAGGAATTGTATTTTGAAGCTTTCTTCAACCTCCCCACGTAATCGGGAATTTCCTCATACCTGATGCGTGTCCAGCAGGTGTCTNNTGCTGGTAGATCACCAGGAAATCTTGAACCGGGTGTTTTTTATTCACTTTGATATAAATAGAATCCACATCGGTGATAAATTGGATTTTTTCATCCCAAACGACTGTACTGTCCGGTTTTAAATGCGGGGCAATGCTCCATGTTCGGACAGTTATTGCCGGGTCACTCGGGAATTTCATTCGGAAAGACTNNAGCCAGGATGAAGATTGAGCGCATAAGAAATAAGATTTATGCGGTCGAAGATAGGATCTTTTCCCCAAGACACATTGGAAAATTGGGGCATTATCGATTTTTGATACTATCGTATCACTTTTTGATTTCAAGATGAAACAAATCCAGGGCATTTTTAGTAGTCACCTCCTCCAGTTTGCTCAAGGGAATTTCCAAAATCTCAGCTATTTTTTCTGCCGTGTGTACTACATAAGCACTTTCGTTTCGTTTTCCGCGGAAAGGAGTCGGGGCCAGGTAAGGCGCGTCTGTTTCCAATAGCAGTTTTTCCAGCGGAATATGTTTCAAAGTTTCCGGTAAATCGGATTTCTTATAGGTCACCACTCCGCCAATTCCAAAGGAAAACCCTTTGTAATCGAGAATTTTTCGGACGTCTCGTTCATCGCCGGTAAAACAGTGAAAGATCCCTGTTAATCGTTCATCGTTTTCCTGGTCGAGGACTTCGTAAATCTCCGGGAAAGAATCACGGGCATGGATCACGATTGGAATCTGCAGTTCTTTGGCCCAATTGATCTGAGTGCGAAAAGCTTCTTTCTGTTCTTCTACAAACGATTTGTCCCAATAAAGGTCAATCCCGATCTCACCAACTGCCACGTACGGTCTTTTTTCCAGCAAAAGCTTCATTTTTGCCAGTACCAATTCCCAGGTTCCATCCACAGAACAAGGATGCAATCCCATCATGGCAAAGCAATTTTCCGGGAATTCCTGTTCCAGGGCATGCATTCCGTCCACCGAGTTCAGATCAATATTGGGCATATACATGCGTTCCACTCCGGCTGCAATGGCGCGGTGGATCATCTCAGTACGGTCTTCGTTGAATTGTTCGGAGTAAAGATGTGTGTGAGTGTCGATAAACATAATGAGATCGCTTTGCTTTAAGACTAAAGACAAAAGACCAGAGACGAATTGTCTTTGGTCTTCAGTCTGATGTCTTTAAGTCTTAATTAACAGAATTCTTCGTAGGCTGCTTCTAAGTTCTCAGCGATCATAGCTGCAGTAACTCCTTCGATGTTGTGTCTTTCTAAGAAATGAACCAGTTTCCCGTCCTTAAACAACGCTACTGACGGTGAAGATGGAGGAAATGGTAAAAAGTACTTGCGTGCCTGCTGTGTTGCTTCGGTATCGACACCTGCAAAAACAGTCAATAAATGATCCGGTTTTTTACCTGCGATTTCCAAAGACTTTTTCACTCCTGGTCTTAAGTTTCCTGCTGCACATCCGCAAACAGAGTTTACAACCACAAGGGCAACACCTTTACTGGTTGGAATAGCTGCATCTACTTCGGATGCTGATACGAGTTGTTGAAAGCCCACACGTGTAAGGTCTTCCTTCATTGGTTGTACGAGTTCTGGTGGGTACATAATCTTTAAATTTTATGTCGCAAAGTTACGGATTCTATCCCTTGGATTTTTCAAACAAAGGAATTCATTTAAGAAATATTTGGATTTTTTGTACCAAACAGTATTCGCGAAAGTCCTCCCCCTCAGTCCCCCTCCGAAGGGGGAAGTCAAAAAATTGATTTTTTTTCAATGAAATCGGAAGTTATCAACAAATTATTTATTTACTTTGTCCCAGATTTAAAACGAAAAAAGATGAATAGTTTTTGGTACACACTCGGAAAAATCCTAAATGGTGCATGGTTCTATGACAACATCGGTGATATCTTTAATTATTCTGTGATTGTTTTAGGCTTCTTCGGATTGTTCTACTGGTTGAGATGGCAGAAGAAATTCAACGATCAGGCTGCAAATGATCCGAACCAAATTAAGTAATTGGTGATTTTAATATACGTGTAGGGGTGCGATTAATCGCACCCCTTTTTTATGGTTGAAAATTTATTTCCCGGCGGACGCGACACATCGCGTCCCTACCGGAATTCTTTTTAAATTTAAATCATGCTGACATTCATTATTACTGCCGGGGGAATTGGAAAAAGAATGGGAGGTTCCGTCCCNNTCCATGCATTTGACACTTCGGCTGAGCTGATTGTAACGCTTCCGGTGGATTATTTGAAAGACTGGGAGGAAATGTGCACGAAATACGATTTTACGATCCCTCATCAGGTCGTTCGCGGAGGCGATGAACGTTTTGATTCGATCAAAAATGCCCTGGAAAAAGCTTCAGGAGAATGGATAGCGGTTCATGACGGTGTCCGGCCGTTTATCAGTAAACAGGTTTTAAACCAATTGCTTGCCGAAGTGAAAAGCCACCGTGCTGTGATACCGGTTATTCCAGTGAAAGAAACCCTTCGTATTGCAGACGGTGAAACCAATGCCACCGTCCATCGGGATCATTACCGGATCGTTCAGACACCTCAGGTATTCGAAGCAAAGCTGCTAAAAAAAGCCTACGAGCAGAAATATGCAACCAGCTTTACGGATGATGCAAGTGTCGTAGAAGCAATCGGAGCGCGAGTGCATCTTGTTCCCGGAAACGATGAAAACATCAAGATTACGACCCCGCTTGATTTAAGTCTTGCGGCGTTAATATTAAAAAATTTGAAATAAATACCTGTAACAGTGGGGGCGCAATTAATCGCGTGCCCACTGTTTTTGACCGTACTAAATCGATTGTTTTAAGGAATTATCAACCGGATTTAAAAAAATAGGTCCGAATTAGGAGCCTGCTTTCATTTTAAATTCACAAACTTCATTTTTTCTCAACGCAATCTTACCAGAAAAGTCATCTTGTTCCTTAGTTCTAATTACATGCTGAAATGAACTTTGTCGAAAGTTTATACAGCAATGAAAAAAACCTTACTCTTTATCGGGACCGTTTTGATGAGCATGAACAGCTTTGCTCAAAACCCGGGACTCGTAATCTCAGAAATTTTACCGAATCCAAGTGGAACAGATTCTCCTTTTGAATGGATCGAATTAGTAGCTACCAGCAATATCAACTTTGCAACCACCCCTTATACGGTCGTTTGCAACAACTCAGCTGCAACAATTAATGGCTGGATCGAAGGCGGAACAATTACATATGCTTTCCAGATTAACACCGGAACGGTGAATGCAGGAGACGTAGTTTATGTTGGAGGAAGCTCAATGGCACCAACCGGTACGCAACTGCGTGTGATCAACACAGCAACCACTGCCGGTGACGGATTTGGTGATGCAGCAACCGGAGTAGTAGGAAACGGCGGTTCGAACGGAGATGGAATTGCCATTTTCAATTTGGCTTCCGCTGCCATTACTAATTCAAGTGTTCCGGTAGATGCTTTGTTCTATGGAACTTCACTTGGATCTGCTGTACTGAATAGTGGTGCAGACGGTTACCAACTACCGGTAAACGATTTATACAACGGAGGAAAACTTCAGACAAGTTCTTTTCTCGCAGGAGACCCCGGAGGTGACCAATCCATCCGTGCAACGGGATTATTTAATACCCAAACATCACTGTGGACTGGTCAGCGTTCCTGGGTTGTCGGAACTCCAACTTTAGATAATCTGTCTTCCGTTGGTTTAATCGCAGCAACCCCTGGAACTATTACGTTCTCAAGCGTTTCTCAGAATTTCCAGGAGAATGCCGGAACAGTGACAGTTGGAATCAACTCAGCAACTCCGAACGCATATCCTGCAAAAGTGGTATTAAGTTACTCGGTTTATACGGATGCAACAGAAACAGCCGATTTTACCCTTGCTGAAGATACAATCACCATTCCTGCAAACTTCACCGGAACACAAACTGTTGACTTAACCATCATTGACGATGCTTTGGCTGAAAGAACAGAGAAAGTAATTCTGAAAATGAAATCGCTCTTCAATGCGAATGTTGGAGCAAATGTGTTCCAGATCATTTATATCAAAGACAACGATTACCAGGCTCCTGTAGCTAATAATGAGTTGAAATTGAACCTTCTGAGCAGTTTCTCAAACGACTTTGCCGGAAATAATTCTGCAGAAATTGTTGCATTTGATCCGACAACAGATCGTTTGTATATCGCAAATTCAATCGGTGCACAAGTAGATATCGTAGATTTCTCGGATCCGGCTGCTCCGGCTTATTTGGATTCCATTGATATTACTCCTTACGGAAACATCAACTCCATAGCAGTTCACAACGGTGTAGTTGCTTGTGCGGTAGAAAACAGCAATCCGCAGACAAACGGATTTATCGTTTTCCTGGACCAGAACGGAACATTGATCTCCCAGGTACCGGTTGGAGCTATGCCGGATATGATCACATTCAACAACGACTACACGAAAGTATTGGTAGCTTGTGAAGGTGAGCCGAATTCTGATTATTCGGTTGACCCGGAAGGTTCAGTTGGAATCGTAGACATTACAGGCGGTTATCCGGCATTGACAGCTGCAAACGTAACAATGGTGAATTTCCAGGCGTTCAACGGGCAAGAAGCTACTCTGCGTTCACAGGGAATCCGCATTTTCGGACCGGGAAGCTCTGCAGCACAGGATTTCGAACCGGAATACATTACCATTTCAGAAGATAACTCCACAGCTTATGTTTCTTTACAAGAAAACAATGCCATGGCCGTAGTTGACATCGTTGCGGGAACAATTACTGCGGTTCGTCCTCTGGGAGCTATGAATTACGCAAACGGAAATAACGGGTTGGATGCTTCTGACCAAACAGCGGGCATTTTCATCGGTTCTGCCCCGATCAAAGGATTATTTATGCCGGACGCACTGGCTCACGCTTCTATTTCAGGAACAGAATACATTTTCTCCGCAAATGAAGGAGATGCACGCGAATACGGAAGTGTTTTGGTTGAACCTGCACGCTTATCTTCGGTTACCCTAGATGCTTCGATTCCTGATCAAAATATCCTGAAAAGCAATCAATTCCTGGGTCGTATCAACGTCACAAAAGCAAGTGGTGATACGGATAACGACGGAGACATTGATGATATTCATGTATTCGGAACTCGTTCTTTTTCTATTTGGGATGCACAAACCGGAGCCCTGGTTTTCGATTCAAAAGATTTGATCGAACAGCTTGTTGCAAATCACCCGACATTGAGTGGTTTATTCAATGCAAGTAACTCAACCGGAACATCCGTCTCTAAAAACCGCTCTGACGACAAAGGTCCGGAGCCGGAAGGAGTTGCAACTGCAGTGATCAATGGGAACCATTACTTGTTCGTTTCATTGGAGCGTGTTGGAGGTGTGATGATGTTCAATGTAGATGTTCCAGGTACACCNNACCATTAGCAAAGAAGACTCTCCGAACGGAAAAGAGATTGTCATTCTGGCAAATGAAATCAGTTCTACGCTTTCCATCTATGGAATTAATACTTGTGTGGACCTTGCAGGTGCAACAATCACTGTTCCTACAGATTCAATTTGTGAAGGAGATCAGGTTACCCTGACAATCCCTGGAGATGCTCAAAGTACAGTTCAGTGGTTGAAAGACGACCAGGTAATTGCAGGTGAAACAGGAAACTCATTAACTGTGACAGAAGCAGGAAACTACCGCGTTTACGTTTCAAATACAACTCATGCTTGTGCGGATACGACTTTGGCTGAAGCAATCGAAGTATTGACATTGCCGACAATTACTGCAGGAGCAGATGCCGCTGTATGTATCGGTGATACCGTAAACTTAAATGCCGTTTCTTCCGGAACTATTGCATGGAACAACAGCGTTCAGGATAGTGTTGATTTCTTCCCCACTTCAACCATGGATTATATTGCAACCGCAACGGATGCTTTCGGGTGTGAAAACTCAGATACCCTGACTGTTACTGTTAACCAACTTCCAACTGTAGATGCAGGTGCAGACCAATCTGTTTGTACGGGAACCTCTGTTACCTTCAATGCAACAGGCGCTTCTACTCTTGTTTGGAACAACGGTGTGGTTAACGGAACAGCGTTTAATGCGTTAACTGCAGGTTCGTATATTGTTACCGGGACAGATGCAAACGGATGTATGGATGCAGATACTTTGGTGTTGACTTTGTATGCCCTTCCAACCATCAACCTGGGTGCTGATATGACTGTTTGTGCGAACCATTTCCCGGTGAATCTGAACGGACCGGGCGGATACACTTCTTACAACTGGAGCAATGGAGCAATGACTCAAAATACAACAGTAGCACAGGCAGGAACTTATAGTTTAACTGTTACAAATAACAACGGATGCCAGGAGATTGATACCGTTGTGATCATTTCGGATCCATGTTTAGGATTGACCGAGAACAACACTTTCGAATACACCGTATATCCGAACCCGGCTTCTCATATGGTTACTGTAGAAACGAGTGTGCCGAACTCGGAAGCAGTTATTTACGGAGTAAACGGACAGGTGTTGTTTACCCAGAAAAATACGACAGCAGTATTTACGGTGAACGTAGCTGATTTGGCTGATGGAATGTATTGGTTGAAGGTTTCTTCCGATGAGGGAACACAAACGAAGCAGATCCTGATTAAGAAGTAAAATAACCTACATATACACTACGCTGAAAAACCCTGATGCCCTTGAATGGTGTCAGGGTTTTTTGATTTGCATTTGCCACCCTCCTCAATCCTCCCTCAAGGGAGGAGGTCAATTCTCCCCTCGAGGGGAGATCAAGAGGGGTGGTTACAGATCGCTATCTGGAAGAACAATTTCCGTGCTTACAGTCTTTCCGTTCGGTTTCGAAGGTCACATGGTGGATATTCCGATGTTCGAGCAAATGACGTAATTCATGCTTAATTTGGGCTTCCTCTTCTCTCTGAACACTTTCTTCCAATACCAAATGAGCTGTCATGGCATTTTCTGTTGAGCTTAATGGCCAGATGTGTACATGATGTACTTCTTTGATTCCGTTTGTTTGTTGAATAAGTGCAACAATCTCTTCCAGGTGTATGGTACTGGGAACTCCATCCAGTGACAAACGCAGGCTTTCTTTCATCAGTTTCCAGGTGCCGAACAGGATAATTGCTGCTATGATCAAACTGAAAACAGCATCCAGCCAATAGAGCTTCGTATAATAAATGACGATCCCGCCAACAACCAATCCGGCGGAAACCAGCCCATCTGCCAATAAATGCAGGTAAGCACTTTTTACATTGATGTCTTTTTCCTTATCTCGAAGGAAAAGCAAAGCGGTGGAAAAATTGATCACAATCCCAATGCCTGCAATGATAGAAACGGTTAACCCCGGAATGATTTCAGGATGAAAAAACCGATCGATCGCACCGTAAATAATCGCTCCGATCGTTACGAATAAAAGCATGGAGTTGAACAAGGCAACCAAAATGGAGGTTTTGCGGTAACCATAGGTGTACTGATTCGTCGATTTGATTTTCATCAGCCTGAGGGCTAAAAGCGAAAGAGCGAGTGTTCCTACATCCGCGAGATTGTGTCCGGCATCTGAAATTACAGAAAGAGAGTCGATCAGTATCCCGACGATTGCTTCGACCACTACAAAAGCCAAATTGAGAATTATCCCCACAACAAAAGCAGCGTTGACTTTTGTCAACACTTCGTGATGATGATGTGCATGATCGTGTCCCATGTTTAAATATAACAAATCCGGGGCAAAAAAATAGGGGCATCCCGGTTTAACCAAGACGCCCCTACTGTTGTTTTTTTATGTTAGAAGAATTATGCTCTTCCCAATTGTTTCAACAATCTCAAATGATTGAAGATTGCAGCGCCAAATGTCTTGTGGTAATTGTATTGGATTCCGTATTCTTTGGCTGTCTTCTTTACAATCTTAGAAATCTTCGGGTAATGAATGTGAGAGATGTCCGGGAACAAATGATGCTCGATCTGGTAGTTCAATCCACCGACATACCAGGTCAGTAACGGATTCCAGTTCTCGAAGTTTGCCGTAGTCATCATTTGGTGTTTTGCCCAGGAAACATCTGTGTTTTCCTCCTTGTAATCATCCTTGGTCATGAATTCTGTTTCAGGCATCACGTGTGCTACCTGGAAAACGAAGGCCAAAATAATCCCGCAGATAAAATGCATCACAAAGAATCCGATCAAAACCTGCCACCAGCTTACATCCATTACCAATAAAGGAACAGCGATGATATAGACATAGTAAAGCAATTTGGAAAAGATCAATTGGATCAATGCTTTTCTGAATGTTTTATTTTGAGCCTGAAGCAATCCTTCCTTGTTGTAGCGGCTCAACTGCATGAAATCTTTGTTGGTCATCCACGACAATGTCATAAACCCATAGAAGAACCAGGCATAATAAACCTGGAAACGGTGAACCTTCTTGCGCGGCACATTCGGAGAAAAGCGCAGCAATCCGATGGAATCAATGTCTTCGTCCATATCGTGCACGTTTGTAAAGCTGTGATGTAACACATTGTGCTGAATGCGCCAATTCAGGTTAGAACCTCCCAGGATTTCCATGGAAAA
>DJFP01000229.1:11143-11314 GCA_002432565.1 Flavobacteriales bacterium UBA5869 | reverse complement strand
GGAACCGGTTATGTCGGTTTAGTTACCGGAACATGTTTTGCAGAAACAGGGAATCAGGTTGTCTGTGTGGATATAGACAGTCAAAAAGTAGCGCGGATGCGAAACGGGGAAGTTCCGATCTATGAACCGCACCTGGATGTGCTTTTCGAGCGAAACATTAAGGCCGACCGC
>DJFP01000229.1:0-11057 GCA_002432565.1 Flavobacteriales bacterium UBA5869 | reverse complement strand
GGAACTGCCGAGAAAGTGCATGCTGCGATCGCGAAACACGCAACCGTGGATTTTGATGTGGTTTCAAACCCGGAATTTTTGCGCGAAGGATTTGCAGTAGATGATTTTATGAAACCGGACCGCGTAGTTTTGGGAACTTCTTCCGAGCGTGCCGAGCGGATCATGGAGCAGTTGTACAAACCTTTCGTGCGACAAGGAAATCCGATTATTTTCATGGATGAGAAATCTGCAGAGCTGACGAAATATGCTGCAAATGCTTTTTTGGCGACCAAGATTACCTTCATGAATGAGATCGCCAATTTTTGTGAGTTGGTCGGTGCCAATGTAGATAAGGTGCGTATCGGGATCGGTTCGGACGAACGTATCGGTAAACGATTTTTATTCCCGGGTATCGGTTACGGAGGTTCCTGCTTCCCGAAAGATGTGCAGGCTTTGTATAACTCCGGAGCAGAAAACCAGTTTTCCTTTGAGATTTTAAAGGCGGTTATGTCGGTGAACGAATCCCAAAAAACTATTCTCTTCCCGAAAATGAAGAATTTTTTCCGCGGAAATCTTTCCGGAAAGAAGATTGCTTTGTGGGGCTTGGCCTTCAAACCGGATACGGATGATATTCGTGAAGCACCGGCATTGTACATGATTGAAGAATTGACCAAAGCGGGAGCTCAAATTACGGCTTATGACCCCGAAGCAATGGAAAATGTGAAAGGAGTGATAGGAGACAAAATTTCCTACGCACAGAACGAATACGAAGCTCTGCAGGATGCAGATGCTTTGCTGATCTGCACGGAGTGGGGAGTTTTCCGCAACCCGGATTTTGATAAAATGAAGTCGCTGATGAAAGATGCCGTTATTTTTGACGGAAGGAACTTGTTCGAGATTTCAGAAATGAATGAAAAAGGATTCTATTACAGTTCAATCGGTAGGTCCGTAGTAGCACAATAATATGAATACAGGCAGAAAACGCATATTGATTACCGGTGCAGCCGGATTTTTAGGATCGCATTTGTGTGATCGGTTCATCAAGGACGATTACCACGTGATTGCGATGGATAATCTCATCACCGGACGGTTGAAGAATATCGAACATTTGTTCCACCTGGAAAATTTCGAATTCTACAACCACGATGTGTGCAAGTTCATCCACGTTCCGGGAAACCTCGACTATATCCTTCATTTTGCATCACCGGCAAGCCCGATCGATTACCTGAAAATCCCTATCCAGACACTGAAAGTAGGGTCTTTGGGAATTCATAACTGCCTGGGATTGGCACGCGTGAAAAATGCACGGGTACTGATCGCAAGTACTTCCGAGATTTACGGTGATCCGACGGTTCATCCGCAGACAGAAGAATATTGGGGAAATGTGAACCCGGTAGGGCCGAGAGGTGTTTACGATGAGGCGAAACGTTTCCAGGAAGCCATTACGATGGCTTATCATACATTCCATGGAGTTGAAACACGTATTGTGCGGATCTTCAACACCTATGGTCCACGCATGCGCCTGAACGACGGTCGTGTACTTCCTGCTTTTATCGGGCAGGCACTTCGCGGAGAGGATCTGACTGTTTTCGGAGACGGTTCTCAAACACGTTCATTCTGTTATGTAGACGACCTGGTAGAAGGAATCGTGCGATTGCTTCACAGTGATTGCTCTGATCCTGTTAATATCGGGAACCCGGATGAAATTACTATCAGCCAGTTTGCGGAGGAAATCATCAAATTGACCGGAACAACCCAAAAAGTGATTTACAAAGACCTGCCGGTGGATGACCCGAAACAGCGTCAGCCGGATATTACCCGTGCGAAGAAACTGCTGAACTGGGAACCGAAAATTGACCGGGCGGAAGGTTTGAAACGCACTTATGCTTATTTCAAGAGTTTAACAAAAGAAGAATTGTACCAATCGGATCACATTGATTTTGAGAAGTACATAGTACGATAAATTATTAATTGAAGACTTAAGACCACAGATGCAAGACTAAAGACAGATTTGTCTAACGTCTTTAGTCTTCAATCTTATGTCTTTATCATTTTCAATTTATAATATGGGTTATTTTGCACACGAAACAGCAGTGGTAGATCCGGGCTGCACGATTGGTGAAGGAACGAAGATCTGGCATTTTTCGCACATTATGCCTAATTGTGTGATCGGTGAGAAATGCAATATCGGGCAGAACGTGGTGGTTTCCCCGGAGGTTATTTTGGGAAACAACGTGAAGATCCAGAACAACGTTTCGATCTATACGGGTGTTATTTGTGAAGACGATGTCTTTTTGGGGCCGTCCATGGTTTTTACCAATGTGATGAACCCCCGTTCGGCTGTAAACAGAAAAGACCAATATTCCAAAACGGTTGTAAAAAAAGGAGCTTCTATCGGTGCGAATGCAACCATTGTTTGCGGGAACGATATCGGTGAATATGCATTTATCGGTGCGGGATCAGTTGTAACGAAAGAAGTACTTCCATATGCATTGGTAGTTGGAAACCCGGCGCGCCAGATTGGCTGGATGAGTGCTTTCGGGCACCGCCTGACTTTTGATGAAAACGGTTTTGCGGTTTGCCCGGAGAGCAACGAAAAATATCAATTGACAGATAACCGGGTAAAAGTAGTTTAATTAAACACCTAATATCTAGGTTGCATAAGAAACTTACTTTCTATAGTGATATCTGAAGCATAGGAATTATTAAATCAATAAAACCAGGTGGTTTATTCATCCCGGTGTCACTTCATGTGTTTTTACCTCAATAAATTCGCATGCCCGGTAATAACTTTCTTTTCGGTGGTGTTTTCCGCTTTGTATTCCAGTTTCCACCCGAAAACGCCTTCTTTTGCCGGAAGTCCGTGATAGGAACCATCCCAGCCCGTTTTGGAATCCAAAGATGTAAAAACAATCTCTCCCCAGCGGTCATACACATCAAAACGGTATTCCAGGGGATCGTACCCACAGACAAAAATCGGGTTAAAGACGTTGTTGTGTTCGTCACCGTTTGGAGTGAATGTGTTCGGTACGTAGTAGATGATTTCGTCATCTGCGCGGTTTAATTGCAGGTTATCCCAGGAAATATAGGGCATTCCTCCTTCTAAAGGTTCGTACAGAGATGCGAAATCACATCCTCCGCCAAGCATTACGGAATGGATATCTTCCTGTGGGGTAAAGAACAAATGAACGTTACTCCACACATGCTTCATTGTATAACTGACCCTTCCAAGTTCTTTCCAGCCGAAACTTTCGGGACAGTTAAGTGTTTGAATGGGGAAAGGATCGCAATTGTTTGTGCCAAACAAAACCAAGTCAATTGGAATAGGAGGGACTTCCATTTCACTAATTTCAAAATAAAGATCTGCTGCAACATTGAATTTTAACAGGTAAGATTGTCCAGCAAGTAAAGGTCCGTTCAAACAAGTACCTACATATTCCATCCAATCCGGTTTAATGATAGTACTCACGCAGTTATTTCCATCCGGAATAGGTAAAGGCACCATGCTCGCAATAAAACCATTGGTAGAATGCAAATCTGAAGTTGCTAAAGTTGCCTGTTCCCAGCCTTCAGCACAACTCATTTGGCTATAACTAGTAGGAATACTGTCCAAAAGCTCAAAAGAAGGATTAGGAATCAATGAAATCTTAAAAGTATCCACACGCGTGCATGGACAATCCTCCACATCATACAAATCAATCAAACGGTCACCGTCATCATCGATGTTGTTGTTGCAGATTTCCTGTCCGAATGAAAAACCGCTGCCAAAAAGGACGATTGTAAGTAAGATGAGTGAATGTCTGATCGGTTTCATGAATGAGAAAGTGTTACGCTTCAAATATAATTAATATTCTCACAAATTGCGCATAAATGTAAAAAACAATGTTTTAGTGCTGTTTTACTGCAATTTGCTTGCAATCACAAGCGTAATAAGGTGTTACATCCTGGATGTAATAATTGATNNAAGTATCCCCCCCCCCCGATTCTTACATACATAGGTAAGTTTCCAAAGTCTTCTTGTTGAGCAGTAAATGTAAACTCCCCATCAAAGTTCTCAAAACGGATGGAATCCCTATTGGTAATATCATTGTGAGTATGAATCAGGTCCATGTCGTACAGATAGATACCGATTGTATCATAAACTTTGTAATGCCCGGCAATCTTCTCCCATTTGGTGGGTTCGGGAATCACCGGTACAGGTGTTTTTTTCTTGGTACAGGAAAAAANNTTATCCCGGCAATTGCCGGGATAAGTATCAGGTATTTTTGAATGAATAGCATTCGTTTAATGCTGCTTTACCGCAATTTGTTTACACTCACAAGCGTAATAAGGTGTTACATCCTGGATGTAATAATTGATATTGGTCTTATTAAAACGAAGTTTAATTGTATCGTTGTTCCAATTATTATAATAATCAGAAATCCCGGCACTTACTTTCCATCTTTTGTTGTTGGAATCATACAAAGTATCCCCTCCCCCAATTTGAACAAACATGGGTAAATTACTAGCTTCAAGTTGTTTTGTTGTAAAAGTAAATTCTCCATCAAAATTTTCGAATCGGATCGAATCTCGATTGGTAACATTGTTATGAGTATGAACCAAGTCCATATCATATAAATAGACTCCGGTAGTATCAAATACTTTATAATGCCCTGCAATCTTTTCCCATTTGGTGGGCACCGGTGTAGCGGGAGTCGGTGTTTTCTCCTTTGAACATGAAAACAAGATATTAACCATACTAATAAAAATAGCCATGCGTAACTCACATTTTTGAATGAATTTCATTTTCTTAATGCTGCTTAACGGCTATCTGTTTACAATTACAAGCATAGTAGGGGGTTAAGTCTGAAATATAATAATTGATGTTTGTCATTTGAAATTTGAGCGGAATTGTATCGTTATTAAAGCTATTATAATAGCTATCCGCTCCGCCTCCTAATTGCCATCTTTTTGAGTTAGTATCAAAAATTGGATTATGAAATCCAATAGTAACTAAATTCGGATAATTATTCGGATTAGGACTGGATTGTTTGACAGTAAAAGTGAATTTTCCATCAAAATTTTCAAAACGTAATGAATCAACTTGGTCACTTACATGAATATGAACAATATTCATATCGTACAAATAAATACCTGTAGTATCGTAGACCTTGTATTGACCATTTACCTTCTCCCATAGGGTTGGCTCTGGAACACTGGGAATTATTGGTGTCTTTTCCTTTTTACAGGAAAACAAGATGCTAACCCCGGCAATAAGTGCCGGGGTTAGCAATTGGTATCTTTTGATGAATAGCATCTTTACATTTTTACAACTTTCCGAACAGCATACGTTGTTCCGGAATATATACGAATATAATACGTTCCCTTGGAATAATCTGTTAAGGAAAAGCTTTGATTTATCAGCTTCTCTTTGCGGGAAAGCATAACGCCCTTCTCATCGAACACTTGGTAATAAGCTTTATCGGGTTCTATCCCTGAAATCCGCACAAAGTCGGTTGTGGGATTCGGGAATAGGTTTACTGCTTTATCCAGTCGTTGACGCTCCGCCTCATAAGCTTTCAGTTCTTCCTGTTGTTCAGCTGTGAGGGACGAATTCACAAATTCCTGCTGGGTGATTTCTTCAACCGTTGAATCCTGGGAAAGATTCAGCACGGTATGAATAGCCAGCTGCCCGTGCATAATTGAATAGGCTCCATTACAGCCATAGAGCTCAATCATATAAGTATAGGATTGTGGCTCTGCATGTACGTAATCTCCCTGGGCATTGGTCCAATAACCATCCCACCAAATACTAGCGTGAGGAATGGGATTTTCAGGTGCCGGTGATTCAAAAACACAACACCTGGTGCCTTCCATACCTGTCATAGCGTTGAGAGGATTGGCGGCTGCATTGGAGCGGACAATTTCCAGGTGAAACGAATGCGCACCATAAGCACAGAAAGGATGATTGATATCCGTTAACTGAAAGATGTCATTGGTGGGGTCGTTGTCGTCAAAATTCAGAATGACCGGGTTGGGAATCTCATCATATGTAAATCCGTTCCAATCCGTACAGCAGTCTTCACAGTCCGTTATGCAAGTTGATGGATCTATAACTGCTTCATAACCAGGTCCCGCCTCAAAATAAGGTCCTTCCAGGATTTCCACTCCTGCCTGGAACAAGACATCTGCTGTTCCGGTAACTACCGGTTGTGAAAAACCTGCCTGGATACAGCGGCCCGCTTTGGTCTCGGGAGGTAAAGGAGTGCCGCCTGGTGTCCGGTCTTCAAACCCCACACAAACCTTGCATTGGTCACAAACCACCACAATTTTGAAATCGAATGTATCAATTCCAACACCACAAGCATTTTGATCATTAGCTGTTAGGAAATAATGATACTCTCCAGTTGGAGTGTTATATGAAGTTACCCAACTAAGAGAAAAAAGCCCTCCATATTGTGGAGGATAGTTAAATGTAAAACCATTGGGAATGGTATTATAATTTGAATACAATATTTCTTCATTGATATGATCATTTGATAAAAGCGAATTAAAAAATACTGCGTCACCCTGACTCACGTAATAAGTGTATTCTCCCGTTCCGTTAATTCCATCCATCCAGGGCGGCAGGTTGTCGTGGGAGTTTACATTCAGGTGAATGGCTTCGGTATGTGTACAGCCTTCCGGGGTGGTTACCGTAACGGTAAAAATTCCGTTCCCCATGGTTGGAGTGACGGTGAGAGTCTTCAATCCCTGGCCCGAACTTAAGCTGTCATTTCCTTGTTTCCAGGTGTAGACCCAGCCATTATCACCCGTAACCTGCAAATCAACCGGGGTATTCTCGCAAACGGGGTTTCCGTCAAAGACGAAATCAATATCGGGGTCGGCAATACAAAACTCCACCGTGGCTACATCTTTGCAGACACCGTAAACGGTGAGTTCCGCCCTGTAACAACTACCCGGAATCGGAAATGATAGAGTTGGAGTCAAAGTACCTGCGGTACCCTGGATAATCCCTGAACTGTAAAAAAGATTTGGCCCATTTGTAATATTATAGATTTTCCATTCATACGAAGTCTCATTGGCAGATCCGGTTCCATCCAAAGTCACTTGTTCACCGAAACAAAGTACCGGTTCGGAGGCGGTAAGACTTGCCTGAGCCATTGGTGTTGTTGACGGGATGGTCATTACACTGACGCTGTCTACCAGGTAAACCAAACTTTCCGAAGTTCCTTCTCCTTCGAATGGACCGATTGTTACATAATGTGTTGCGCTACTCTGAGCGGTAAAACAGGCTTTTAACTTCACACATTGAGTTGTTGTAACCCGGTGGGAAATAAGAGGTGTTGCTGACGTAATACTAGTGGTTGGAACGTAATCTGTCATTACCAGGCCAATTTTGCGAAGAACGTCTGTTGGGTAGTCTTTGCGAATCCAAAATGAGACCTCATAAAGTTGACCAGCTGTTAATGGCAAGGTTTTCCCATACATGAATTCTGACCATCCACTAGTAGATACTCCAAACCGACCGCAGCCAACTCCAAAACAGGGAGTTCCAGACATCTCTACAGGGACATCAGGATGTACCAGATCACATGATCCTTTTAAATTGACCCAATTGGCGGCATAATTTATAGTAGAAGGAACTGTATCCCCATCCGGGTTTCCATCAAAATCCTCAAAGCTCCCGTTCAGCATCATTTCCTGTGCGCTTGTTTTTGCTATTATCCCTAATAACAAAAGGACTAAGAATAAGTACTTCATATTACTTCGTTGTTTTCTCCAATTCAACCACTTGCGCTTTCAATGCTTCCAATTGCGTTTTTAACGCTTCTGTATCCTTGTTCTGCTGGATCAGGTACAAGGTCAGTTCTTCTACCTTCTCCATCAGCATTTTGTTGATCTCCATGACATCTGCACCATTGGCTACTAATTCTTGTTCAGAAGGAACATTCGGTAAGTGTTTTTCCTTCTTCACAAATGCTTCCACTTCATGTAAAGGCATTAATTGGTATGTAGGTTCGAACACATAATCTGACCAGGTTGCCAGATCCAGCTTCATTCTGCGCCCGCGGATCATACCGTCCGTCTCAACTTTGAATGTCTGAAGTGCGCCGCTTCTTAACTCCAAAGAACCTTCGGTTCCCAAATGGAAAATCCGTGAAGTTCCGTTGTGAATGTCCATTGCTCCATTAGAATGAAGTGCGAAAGGAGTTATTCCTGTTGTCGTATTTACAACCTCCATAATTTTAGTGTCCGTGTTGTTGTACTCAAAGAACATCAAACGCTGATAAGGCTGGGTGTTTCCAACTGTATTCCCCTGAATAACAGCGGTGCGGTTGGTATTGACAATGTTTAGCCTGGAAAAAGTGTTCATATCCGCTCCGATAGAAATGGAGCTGTTCGCCCAGATGTGCGCACTGGCTTTGATGTCACCTTTTACATCCAGGTTGCGGGTGGGTGTGCTATGGCCAATCGCAACCAAAACTTCAGGACATTCACTGAACAATTTGTTGGGCCCGTTTGCCCAGGAAGGACTGGAAACAACTCCGCCTGCCAGGTCACAGTTGCGCAGGTATACGATATCCTTTAAAGCAGTAGCAGTTAGTTTTTTAGTAATTCCATCAGCTCCGCTAACCAGGATGGTTTCGTCGTGAAGCCCATCAATTTGGGGAATATTTGGTAAATAAAGGTTTCCGTCTACCTTCAAATCTTCCCCGACTCTGGCACTGGTTGCCATAACTACGGAATCATTAACTGTAAGCGTAGAATCAATACGGGTTGAACCCGCAACCTGCAGGCGGGCTGTGGGTGCGGTAGTTCCTGTTCCGATTCCCACATTCCCGTTTTCAGGGATGACATTTTCCTGTGAGAAAGATTGGTTAGTGTTCAGTAAAGCTGTTAGTGACAGCAAATAAGTGATTTTTTTTCATGATAGTGAATTAAAAGTATTGCCTACTCTGGTAAAATCCCCGCAGGAACATTTTCGGCTTCCTGTTTCTGCAAAGCGTGTCCCGGTGACCCTGTAATTCGCCGGAAAATCGGAAAGAGGATAATTACAGGTATCCGTTTCCGGGTTCTTAAATGATGTATCGCTGAATGTGATTCAGTGAAAGCCGTTTCCCTAAGTGTCGGCCAGTGGATTTGTGTTTAATTCATAATGCGGGCAGTACTTTTGGTTACAACTTCCCGAAAATACTAAAAAATACACATTTATGTGAAAAAGTGCGTAAATTTAAGTTAATTCATGTTCCCTGTTTGAAATCTCTGCAAAATTACGTTCCGGCTTCGTAAAGATTTTACGATCTGAGAAACTATTCAGTAAAACAAAGCGAACTCTGAATTTGCTTCACACCACTTTATTCCAAGCAATTTTAATTACTTTTGGGCTTTCAAATACCAGTCGATAAAGAGCATTGAATAATATGATACCAGAAAATCACAAAGTAAAGTTTGCCATTCTTGGGGCCGGACACATCGGTAAAAGACATGCTGAAATGGTCCGAAGAGACCCGGAAGCAGAGTTGGTAGCCATGATCGATATCCGTTCGATTGAAGAATGTGCTGCTACAGACTTTAACGTTCCTTTCTTCCGTACATTGGAAGAACTGCTTGCTTCAGGGATTGAGTTTGATGTGTTGAATGTGTGTACTCCGAACGGATTGCACGCGGAACAGGCTTTGGCCGGACTGGAGAATAAAAAGCACGTGGTGGTGGAAAAGCCTATGGGTTTAACCAAGGACCAGTGCGAAAAAGTGATTTTTAAATCATTGCAGCAGTCCAAACAGGTTTTCTGCGTGATGCAGAACCGCTATTCACCACCAAGTGAGTGGATCAAGGACCTGATCGAGAGTAAAGTACTGGGTGATATTTTTATGGTACAGCTAAACTGCTACTGGAACCGAGATGAGCGCTATTACAAAGCTGGCGGCTGGAAAGGAACCAAAGATCTGGACGGCGGGACTTTGTTTACGCAGTTCTCACACTTCATTGATATTATGTATTGGTTATTCGGTGATATCGACAATATCCAGGGGAAATTTGCGGATTTTACCCACAAAGACTCTACCGATTTTGAAGATTCGGGCTTTGTAAGCTTTGATTTCATCAACGGGGGAATGGGATGTATCAATTATTCCACAGCAGTGGCAGACCGCAACCTGGAAAGTTCCATGACAATCGTCGGAAAGAACGGAAGTGTGAAAATCGGTGGTCAGTATATGAATGAAGTAGAAGTTTGCAACATTCCGGGGTATGAAATGCCGGAACTTGCGCCTACAAATCCTGGTAACGATTACGGAGCATATAAAGGTTCGGCGGCAAACCACCACTACGTGATAACAAACGTTATCGATACCCTGAAAGGACGCACTTCAGCTACGACCAATGCTTTGGAAGGATTGAAAGTAGTAGAGATTATTGAACGTATTTATAAAGTAAGAAATGAGCAGCTCAATTTACAATAAATTAGTAGCGAAAGAGGCGAAACTGGCTGTTATCGGCCTTGGATATGTAGGACTTCCGATTGCATTGGAATTTGCGAAGAAAATAAGTGTGGTTGGTTTTGATATCAACCAGGCGCGTGTCGACCTGATGCGCAACAAAAAAGATCCGAGCAATGAGTTGGAATCCAGTGCTTTTGATGGTTGTGACATTCATTTCACAGCAGATATAGAAGACCTGAGAGACGTTCAGTTCTATATAGTTGCTGTTCCAACGCCAATCGACGATGCAAACCTTCCGGATTTGAGACCGCTTTTAGGAGCATCCAAAACAGTTGCCCAGGTTTTGAAAAAAGGAGATTACGTCGTTTTTGAATCTACGGTATACCCTGGGTGTACGGAAGAAGACTGTATTCCGGTCCTGGAAGAAATTTCCGGATTGAAGTTCCGGGAAGATTTCAAAGTGGGTTATTCACCGGAGCGAATCAACCCGGGAGACAAAGAACACACGCTTCAAAATGTCGTGAAAGTCGTTTCCGGATGCTGCGAAGAATCCCTGGAAGAAATAGCAAAAACCTATGAATTGGTAGTTGCTGCCGGAGTACACCGTGCGGCTTCTATTAAAGTGGCTGAAGCTGCAAAAATCATTGAGAATAC